>CANQJJ010000013.1 GCA_947624215.1 uncultured Clostridia bacterium | reverse complement strand
CTTCGATCTCGAAAGTTTTTGCCGTCGGATCGAATGCGACCGTAACCTCCGAGCCGTTTGTGTCCACAGAAACGCCGCTTTCCGCTTTTATGCTGTCACGGAGTGTGCGGGCATAGGCAGAGCCGGCACAGTAAAATACGATCTTCGTCATGTTGACGCATTCGAGCTTTACGGTCGAGTGTGCATAAAGACGGATAGGATCGCTGAAATCCCCGATATCCGAACCGCCGCCTTTCAGATTGGTGAACGTGATGCCGTTATCTTCCCAGACTTGTTTGTCTGCGGAATACACCGTGCGCTTCTGCCCAACATTGTCAAAGGCGAGCAAGTTGGTTAAAATCTCTCCGGTCTGTTCGGGCTGATCCGTTTCTTCCTTCGGGCGGAATACCACGACGCACAGCCCGATCATGAGTGCGAATACAAGCAAAAACGCAACTGCCGTCACGATCCACTTGATTTTGTCGCCCCTCTTATGATAGTAGAGTTCTTCGTTATCCATAAATTACCTCCGAAAATTTGAAAACTGCGACCCGCAGATAGCGAGCCGCAGAAAACGCCTTGCGCTTTTTTGCCCGCCGCTTATCGAAGCAGCATTTGAAGGAACGATTTATCCGAACTGCGCATGGGCTTGACGGGGCATTCGTACACCTGCCCGTCCGCGTCATAGGAACGAACGCCGTAGGTTACGCCCTTGACTGTGCGCTTCGTCTTTTCATCTCTGATTTCGTAGGGGGTGGTGAAAAGCTCTGCCTTGTCCGCGCCGTCGAACACGATATCGAGTACTGCGTACCCGCCGATGTCATGGGGTGCGACCTGCGCTTTGACCTCTTTGCCCCGTACCATGCCCTTGATGAAGTACGAAAAATACGTCTTGCCGTCCTTCTCGTAGGTTTCCCGCTCGACGAAAATCATGCGGGTGTTCTGATTGTTTTCGTTTGCCTTTGCCATTTGTTTGCGCCCTCCTTATGCGCCTTTCTTACTCGGAAGCCGGGAGATTCTCGCCGCTTCCTTCTTGCTCTTGCCTTCGGACAACGCCTTTTTGAACTTGTAGATGCCTGCGTGATCGTGCTGGCATTGCAGGTAGCCCGAACGCATACCCGCCTCGTAGTCCGTGAGGGGCTGTCCTTTCTTCTTGCCGACGGCGTGAACTTTCTGTTTCCGCTCCGCGGCATAGCCCTTTGCTCTCTTGGACGGAACGGACCACTTGCTATTGTCGTACTTTGTTCCCGACGACTCCGTGGCTTCTCCGCCCGATGCTTTCTTTGCCATAAAATCCTCCGATTTTGGTTTTTTTGATATTCAGTTGTATTGGCTTACGGCGACTATTTTTCGGACACTTCGTCCCATGCGCGGCTGTTGCAGACGGATCCTTTCCGCATCGCTCTCACGCCTTATCTCTTGCGCCGGTTTACCCATGATGAAGTTGTAACCTATCCGCCCTTAATCGACGTAACGGCGGGTGTAGGCGGTAGAGGGAAGCCGTTTCCCGTTACGGAAGCGACGATCCGCAAAGATCATATCGTACTGCTTATCGCGGGCGGGAGTGCGTTTGTAGAACGTGTCGTAGCTGAACACATTGCCCGCTTCCGCGCTGTCATGCTGTATCTCGATGACCTGCTTGACAATATACCGCTTCGTCCGATAGACGTTGCTTGCGTTCATGATGAATGCCGGAATGTCTTTCACCTTAAAATCCTCCTTTCAAGATTCTTGGAGCTTCTGCACCAGATGGGCGCAGAGCTGCCTGTTGTAATACTTGGCGAGTGCAACGCTGCACCCGAATTTCTCGGCGTATTGTGCCTGCGTGAATGATGCACCGTATGAAGTTGTACGATTACGGGCTATCGATAAAGCCTACCATTCACCATGATGAGCGCGGTCACGAGCCGAATGATACCTATTATTACGTCGTCGCCGCAGACGCGGAAGGCACGAAGCCGATCGGGCAGTTCCCGACCGTGCAGGAATTTATCGGAGACGGAGGGACCCTCGATCATCCGCAGGCGATCGTACAAAATTTGCCGCCTTATCAAAACGCACCCAATCGCAGAGACGGCATGGAGAGCATCGGAGCCATCCGTTTTGCCACGACTTCTCTCGGCCCGCAAGAGACCAAGGAATACATCGTGGTGTTTGGCGTGACCGATCACGAACAGGATATCCATCGAGCCGTCGGGCGGTATTGTTCGCATGAGAAAGTTCAAAAGGCATACGAAGAGAATCATGCCTTTTGGACGGAGAAGCTGAACGCCATTGTTTTTCAAAGCGGAGATCGGGACTTTGACTGTTGGTTAAAGTGGGTGTCTCTGCAACCGACCCTAAGGAAGATCTTCGGCTGTTCTTTTCTTCCTCATCATGATTACGGCAGAGGGGGCAGGGGATGGAGAGACCTGTGGCAGGACTATTTGGCATTGATATTGCAAAACCCGAACGATGTAAGGAAGATCCTGATCGCGAATTTTAACGGGGTCCGCACCGATGGCAGCAACGCCACAATGATCCTGAAAGGCATCGGGAACTTTGCGGCGGATCGCAACAAGATCTCCCGTGTTTGGATGGATCACGGGGTATGGCCTTTTTATACGATAAAACTCTATATCGACAGAACGGGGGATCTCGATATTCTCTTTGAAAAGGGAAGTTATTGGAAGGATCATCAGATCCGCCGTGCAAAGGCCCGCGATTTTCAATGGACAAGCGAATACGGCAACAGACAAAAGGATGCCGAAGGGAATATTTACGAAGGCACCGTCCTTGAAAAGATGATGTTGCAGCATCTTGTGTGCTATCACAATGTCGGCGAACACGGGAACATGAAACTTGAAGATGCCGATTGGAACGATCAGCTCGATCTTGCTTCCCACAGAGGCGAGAGCGTCCCGTTCACATGCTTTTACGGCTCCAACCTGATCGCAATGGGAGAGCTGTTAAAGATCTGTGCGGAAAAAAGAGGCATTCAAAATATCCTCGTTTTCAAAGAGCTTGCTTCGCTTTTATTTTCGGAGGCGAACACCCCCGCAGAAAAGAACGCCGTTCTTTCCGCTTACTTCGATTCCATCGATCGTTTTTCGGGAGAATGCGTGGAAATAAAGATCGAAGATGCCGCCGCGCAGCTCATCCGCAAAGGGGAAAGCGTTCTCCAAAGAGTACGGGAACGGGAATGGATCGTTTCGCAAAGCGGGAACGAGTTCTTCCGAGGCTATTACAACGACGACGGCAACAGCGTTGACGGAGACAGAGCGGACGGTACGGCGATGAATCTTACGGCGCAAACCTTTGCCGTTATGTCGGGCGCGGCAACAGACGAACAAGTGCAAAAGGCCTATGCCGCCGCAGGAAAGCTCTTAAAAGATCCGACGACGGGAGGATATCGGCTCACCACGCCGCTCGGCGACAACACTTGGAATTTCGGGCGGGGGTTTGCTCTTATCTACGGCGAAAAAGAGACGGGAGGCATGTTCTCCCACATGGCAGTCATGTTCTGCAACGCATTATATCAACGGGGGTTCATCCACGAAGGATATGAGGTGCTGACGAATATCTTCCGCCTCTGTACGGATACGGAAAAAGCGAAAATTTATCCGGGGATCCCCGAGTATATCAACAACTACGGACAAGGGAAATACCACTATGTCACGGGTTCCGCAAGTTGGCTTATCCTTACCATGCTGAATGAGATCTACGGCATCAAAGGTGAGGTGGGGGATCTTGTGCTCGAACCCAAGCTCGTCAAAGAACAATTTGATTCGGAAGGAGCCGTCCATGTGCAGACTTCCTTTGCCGGAAAACGCATCACCGTCAATTATGTCAATGCGCTGAGAAAGGACTACGGGGAATATAAGATCGCCAATGCCTCGATTAACGGCAGACGGATCGAGCCCCAAGAGCATAGGATCAAAATCGAGAAGTCTCAACTGATAAAGCTCTGCGACAGGGAAACAAATTCACTCGAAATCGTTTTGTTATAATTCCATAAGCATGGATCAGGAGGTAAGAGAATGAAAAAAACAACATTTGCGCTCTATTTCGGGAATCGCGGCTTTATGCCCGGGGAGCTGATCACGGGTGCGCGGGATGACATGATCAAAGCCGTCACAAGGGCAGGCTATGACTATCTCATTATGGATGCAGAGGCGACGCGCTATGGAGCGGTGGAGACCCGCGACGAGGGGAGACTCTATCACGATTGGCTCAAATCGCACGAGGGTGAGTACGACGGCGTGATCTTATGTATGCCGATTTTCATCGATGAAAACGGCGCGGCGGAAGCGCTCAAAGACGCGGGAGTTCCCATACTCATGCAGGCATATCCCGATGAGATCGGAAAGCTCGACTTTCAGCACCGCCGCGACGCCTATTGCGGAAAATTCTCCGTGACGGACGTTTTCACCCAATACGGTATCCCCTTTACGGTATTAAAACCGCATGTCGTTCATCCGCTTTCGGAAACATTTGCCCAAAATCTGAATGACTTTGCCGCCATTTGCCGCGTCGTCAACGGGATGAAGCGCTTCACCGTCGGGTGTATCGGAGCGCGCACGACCGCGTTCAAGACGACGCGCTTCGATGAGATCGCCTTGCAGAAGTACGGGATCACCGTAGAGAGTTTCGATCTTTCCGAGCTTGTCTTCACCGTACAGAACATGAAAACAGATGAGCGTGTCCGCGAGAAGATCGCAAGGCTTTCCGCATATACGAACTGCTCCAATGTCCCCGCAAAGAACATGGAAACGCTTGCAAAGATCTCCTGTGCGCTCGATGACTACATAGACAGCTATCATCTTGATGCGATCACGCTTCGCTGTTGGAATGAGATGGAGACCATTTTGCGCGTATGCCCGTGCGTTCTTCTTTCCGAACTCAACGATCGGGGCATTGTCGCATCCTGCGAGATCGACCTGTGCTCCGCGATCACGATGAGAGCGATGAACCTTGCAAGCGGACAGCCGACCGCCGTGCTCGATTGGAACAACAATTACGGCGAGGATGAAAACAAGGTCATTCTGTTCCACTGCGGTCCCGTCGCCCAAACGCTCATGACCCAAAAGGGCACGGTTACGGAGCATAAGATGTTTGCCAAGGGCGATCCCGGCTCGGGATGGGGAAGCAACGAGGGGAGGATCAAGGCGTTTCCCATGACATTCTCCAACTGCCAAACCAAAGACGGAAAACTGATCGTCTATGCTTCCGAGGGCGAATTTACGGAAGATCCGATCGAGGATAGCTTTTTCGGTTGCGGCGGTGTCGCGCATATTCCCGATTTACAGAACAAGCTCATCAAACTCGCGCGCGGCGGGTTCAAACATCATACTTCCGTCGGCGTGGGGCATATCAAGGCGATCCTCACGGAAGCCTTTACAAATTACCTCGGCTATGAGGTACGGGATATCGACAGATGAAACTTGCGGGACTTGATATCGGAACGACGGGCTGCAAAGTCGTTGTCTATGACGAAGAGGGGAATGCGCTCGGGCGGGAATACGAGGACTATCCCGTATCACGGGGCGCGGCGCATGAAATGGACGGGAACGTGCTGAAAAACAGCGTGCTCTCCGTCTTAAAAGCGGCCGCAAAAAAGTTTCCCGACATCGGCGGGATCGGCATCACTTCTTTCGGCGAGTCTTTTTTGCTTGTAGATGAGGCGGGGCAAATCATGTTCCCGATCATGCTCTATACCGATCCGCGCGGTGAGGATGAATGCCGTGAACTTGTAGACGCTTTGGGAAGAGAAAAGCTCATTTCCATTACGGGATTGTCTCCTCACGGCATGTATTCGCTTCCCAAGGTCATGTGGGTAAAAAAGCACAGACCCGAGATCTTCCGAAAAGTGAAATATATCTTGCTCATCCAAGATTATATCGTTTGGTTGCTCACGGGAAAACGGCAGATCGATTTTTCGCTTGCGACGCGGACGATGGCATTCGATATGCAGTTTTGGGGGAAGATGCGGGAAAAATCGACCGCGATGGCTATATCTACAAATATTTCAAGCCGTGGGTGGCGTTCGCAAAGGAATTGGGGCTCGACGGCATCGACTTCAATCCGACCTTCTTCGGTCATCCGAAAATGAAGGACGGGCTGTCCCTCTCCTCTCCCGATGAAGAGACGAGAAAATTCTGGGTGGAGCACGGCAAGCGTTGCATGGAGATCGCCGCAGAGCTCGGCAAGGCATTTGGCAAACCCTGTCTTGTCAACATTTGGATCCCCGACGGCTATAAGGACGTTCCCGCCGACCGCCTCGGTCCGCGCCTTCGCTTGAAGAAGTCCCTCGACGAAATTCTCGAAAACTATGACAAAGAATGGGTCATTCCCGCCGTCGAGAGCAAGGTATTCGGCATCGGCGTCGAAAGCTACACGGTGGGGAGCAACGAATTCTATCAGAACTATGCGGCGAAGAAAGGCATCTGCTGCCTTCTCGACAACGGGCACTATCATCCGCTCGAATATGTCAGCGACAAGATCCCCGCGCTCCTTGCGTTCTACGATAAGGTCGCGCTCCATGTCACAAGAGGCGTTCGTTGGGACAGCGATCACGTCGTGCTCTTCGAGGACGAACTCAAAGAGATCGCCAAGGAGATCGTAAGGAACGATGCGACAGAGAAGGTGCTCATCGGGCTCGATTACTTTGACGCCTCGATCAACCGCATTGCGGCATGGGTGACGGGTGCAAGGAATATGCAAAAAGCACTTTTATATGCTCTGCTTCTGCCGAATGCGCAGCTCAAAGCATTGCAGGACGAGGCGCGGTTCACCGAACTCATGAATTTGCAGGAAGAGGTCAAAACGCTGCCCTTCGGCGCCGTGTGGGAGGAATATCTCTCCCGTGAAAACGTGGCGGGCAATGATTGGCTCTCCGAAGTAAAGAAATACGAAAACGAAGTTTTAAGCAAAAGAGGATGAGAAATGAACGAGCTTACTACCAATATAAAATTCGTAAAAGAATTTGCGGCAACGGCGGCAAATATGTATCGCTTGGGTTGGGATGAGCGCAACGGCGGCAACATCAGTTATCTCATTCCCGAAGAGGAGGTCGCAGAATATTTTGATCTCACCCAAGTACGCAGAACCATTCCCCTTGGCTTTGACGCACACGAACTCATCGGAAAATATTGGGTACTTCTTGCAACAGCGGGACTTTGGAGCATTGCAATCGGCGTGGCGATCATCATAGCAACCAAAAACGAGGACAAAGCAAAGGCGAAGAAAATGCTCGTGAACCATCTCATCGGTCTTGTCGTCATCTTTGTAATCGTCGTCGCGTGCCCGTATCTTGTGCGCGGTATCGCAGCTTTTGTGACATAAATTTGTGCTCATGAAAAGAATTTTTCCGAAAATCCTTGACAAATACAAAAAGATGATGTATCGTATGAATACGATTTATGCTTAAAAAGGAGGAACGATATGAACGACGCTGAAATTTTGGCAAAAGCCGAGAGGGGAGAGGGCTTGACGGAAGAGGAAGTCCGGCGGTATCAAGAGCTTGTGCCTCCCGTACACCATGTGTACGGCAAGTACGGAACGCTTGCGCTCGACTATCTTGAAAACCATGCTCCCGCAAAGATGTGGGGGATAGAAAATCTTCCCGAATATCTTCACGGCATCGACCGTCAGGCAGAGGAAATGGAAGAGGTCCTGCGCGAGAAGCTCTTGAAAAGCGAACAGTACAAACGGACAGGCGACTACTTGACCGATGTGCGAAGACTGAACGCGATGAACGCGGCGATCGAAGAAGAGATCTTGAACGAACTTGTCTATGTATAAGAGGGAACGCCATGAGAACACCCAAGCAAGTCATAGACAAGCGATATGAGGACAAGCACAAGGCGGAGCGCAAAGCAAGAAGCGTCTCTTTCGGAACAAGTATGCCGCGCGGAGAGTGCGAGGAGATCATCGCCTTTTTGGAAAAGTATAAAATCAGCAAAGTGGATCTGATCCGAGAGGGCTATGAGACGCTGAAAGCCGAGGTGGAGGCACATAGGGCTTTGGATCCGTAACGAATCATTAAAAATATGTGAATGGCGAGAGTTTAGCTCTCGCCATTCTTTTATCCTGTGACTCAAGATGATTTTATGAATAGGGAATATGAAAGCAGACAAGCGGTCATTTCATAGAATGATTTAGTGATCAATTATTCGGGGGGGATGAAAGAACGAAAAATAAAATAGATGAGATCAAAGCGAAGGCGAAGGAGTGCCCCAACTCTCGGAGGGTGTATGAAATTCAAGGTAAAAATGTTGTAGTTATAAGACACTTTTTGGGCGAGAGAGATTTGCGAAGTTTGGCAATGGAGCAGGCAATTTATCGCGCCAAGCGAGAAATGGGCTTATAACTATTCTTAAAATAATGGCAAAACCATTGCAAAGTAAGATAGGTTATGGTATAATTCAAATATCATAACTTGATTGCTTTGACAGAAAAAGGAGGTAAAATGTCAAAGCAAAGACAACTGAATAACATCGGAATTTATATGCGACTTTCGCGTGATGACGATAAAGCGGGCGAATCCATGTCAATCGAACATCAGCGGATCATTCTCCAAAAGTATGTGGAAGAACACGGCGGAATCATTGTCGATGAATATGTGGACGATGGCTTTTCGGGAACGAACTTCGACCGACCGGGCGTAAAGCGACTTCTTTCGGACGCACAGATCGGGAAGATCGATACGATCATCGTCAAAGACCTATCACGTTTCGGACGTAACTACATACAGGTCGGACAATATATCGACTACATCTTCCCTGCTTATGGAATACGCTTCATCGCTCTTTCCGATAATGTGGACACCGCAGACAGAACTTCGACGGCAATGGATATGATGCCGATCATGAATGTGTTCAACGAGTGGCACGCCGCGAATACGAGCAAGAAGATCAGAGCCGTCTTTGAAGCAAGTCAGCGTGCGGGTAAGTACACAAATTGGAATTATCCGTATGGTTACAAAGCAGGAACGGACGAATGTCGGACTGCGGTGATCGATGAAGAAGCCGCTACGGTCGTGCGGCATATTTTCGATTTGCGTTTGCAGGGCTTTTCTGTTCGGGCAATCGGCAGAAAGTTGGCAGAGGAGGGTATTCCGAATCCGGCAACCTATTACACGAAGCAAGACGGTACAAAGTGGAACAGGAATTGCAGTGCCTTTTGGAGTGACAGAACGTTAATGTGGGTTTTGACGAATCCTACCTATATCGGTAGGATGACGCAACACAAGACGACTCGCGTTTCCTACAAAAACCACAAGATCGTTAATATCCCCCAAGATGAATGGATCGTGAAAGAGAATGCTCACGAGCCTATCATCAGCCAAGAAGTTTGGGATAAAGTGCAAGAGGTTAATCGCTCCGTTTCACGCGGGAAGGTAGATAATCGGCATCAAACGCATCTTCTCTCCGGATTTCTCGTCTGTCCCGATTGCGGAAGTAAATTCAAACTCCAATGTTCACCCTCGGGAAAATACAATTTCATGTGTAGGACCTATAAGGATTTCGGAAAACGATATTGCAGCTCTCATCACATCACCGAAGCATTGATCGAAAGCATCGTGTTGCAAGATTTAAGATCTATGGCGGAAACGGTTGAACTTGATGAGAAGAAAGCAAAAGAGGAGTTTCTGCGGGCGAAAGCGCAAGTATGCGAAGAGAGTAAATTATCCGATGAAAAACAACTGAGAGCATACAAGAACAGACTTGCGGAGTTAGATAAATTGATTCGCTTTGCATTTGAGGAAAGAGCCTTGAAGAGTATGCCCGAAAGTGTAATGAGTAGCCTGTGTGCAGAGTATTCCACGGAAAAGGAATCGGTTTTGAAGTCCATCGAAGAACTTGAAAAAAGGCTTGCAGAAAGTCAAAAAGATGATGAAGAAGCCGAGGAATACATTGCAAAGCTGAAACGCTATGGCAAATGTGAAGATTTAACGCGCGAAGCGTGCTTGCAACTCATCGACTTTATTACAGTCGGACAGAAACAGGAAAACGGAGAACGGGAAATTCATATCTATTATAAGTTTCTCAATCCCCAAAGTCTTGAAGAGTATCGAGCGCACATAGCAAAAAATATCCCATAAGTTACAAGCGCAACGGGTCCGACAGGTGCAACAGGCGCCACGGGTGAAACGGGTCCGACGGGTGAAACCGGTCCTACAGGTCCCACAGGTCCCACGGGCGCCACAGGTCCCGAGGGTCCCGCAGGTCCGGCGGGGGCAGACGGAACGACGCCCACTGTGACGGTCGGCACGACCACGACGGGCGATCCCGGTTCGGAAGCGGTCGTGACGCAGGATGGAACGCCCGAAAACGTGATCCTGAACTTCACTATCCCGCGCGGCGCGACCGGCCCTACGGAAGTTGCGGCCAACGTCGCCACCATTGCAGATCCCGCGGGCACCGATGTGCAGACGGTTGCCGAGACGCTCAATTCGGTCATCGAGAGTCTCATCGCGGCAGGGCTGATGGAGCCGTCGGCAGGCTGAAAAATTGCCGTCCGCAGCGCTTTTGCGGGCGGCTTTTCCATGGCCGAGAGTGCAGATTGTTTCACGACATAAAAACAAGAAGGGCGCATCCGAGCATACCATGTCCGAATGTGGCCCTTCATTTTTGCGTATTTCTGGCAAATTTGACCGATTTACGGGAGGGAAAAACCTCTCCGCCGAGGGCGGCCTTAACCCAATTTTTCGAGGTAATAGACGCAATCGAGCGTGCCGAGCGCCTCAATGATCTCATTGTGGCTCTTTTTGCGCAGCTCCTTGCCGACGACGGTAAATTTCACCGTATACACGCTCAGCCCGGAGTTGGCGTAGGCGGGGTTGAGCTCGAGGTTGTCGATTTTCAGGCCGAACTCGCGCGCCGCGGAGATGAACTCCTGCAAGCTGTTCCTCGCCTTGAGTTCGAGGTGGATCTCGAAGTGGTTGGATTTGTTTTTGATATACATCTCCATCTTGGAGAAGGCGAGAAGGCCGATCATGAGGGCGGCAAAGCCGATGAGGGCCGCCGTATAGAGCCCGAACCCGAGCATGGCGGAGATGATGGACATCGTCCACCCGCCGACGGAGGTCGTCAGCCCCATGATCTGGTTTTTGGAGGAGAAGATGATGGTGTTGGCGGTGATGATGGAGATGCCGATGATGACCGCCGACGAGAGGAAAGAGAAGCCGACATGCAGCACGGTGATGAAGTATACGTCGCCGATGCCCGCGAACATGGAGCCGATGGAGAGCACGATGAGCGTGCGCAGGCCCGCGGCGTGGCGGTTACGCGAGCGTTCACAGCCGAGGATGACGGCCATGAGGATGACGAGCGCCGTTTTGAGGGCGGTCGAGGCGATATTGACCTCGGAAGACCAGCTCCCGAGCATATTTGCAATGAGATCTGTGGGCATAAGTTACCTCTTATTGATGAATTTTCTTCTGTTGTATTCGGTGCCGACGGATGTCTCCGAGCTGTCGTCGGGCGGCTCCGTGGCTTCGAGGAAGGCTTCCTCCTCGGGCGAGCGCGCATATTCCTTCATGGAGAGCTCTTTCTGGATGGCCTGCAATTGCTCTTTCAGAGAGGCAACCTGAGCCTCCCGCGCAGGGGGACTTTCGGACATGGGTGCCCCGTTTTCTGTCTCTGCCTCGGCATTCTTGCCATACGAGCCCGAGAGGTAAAGCGAGAGTTTTGCGAGGGCGGGGCCGATGAGTTCATAGAGAATGCTCGAAGAGAGGATGATGGTCTCGAGCATGTCGCCCGTCTCTCCTCCCAAGACGCGTGCCCCCAAAGCCGCAAGGCCGATGGCAACGCCCGCCTGCGGTGATAGGGCAAGGCCGAGGTAGTTCCGCACCTTTTTGGGCTTCTTGGTCACCGCACAGCCGACGAAGGCGCCGAGGTATTTCCCCGCGATGCGGACGACGAAGTAGAGGATGCCGATGAGGAGCAGCGGGACCCCGCCGAGAGAGAACTGCGTATTCACGAGGGCGTCGAGCCTGAACCCGATGCCCGACTTCACGAAGAAGAGCAGGAGGATGGGCGGGCTGAAATAGTTGAGCTGTTTGAAGAGCTTGTCGTCGCCCGAGATGTTGATGTACACCGTGCCCATGGCCATGCACCCGAGGAGGGGGGAGACGTCGACGGCCGCACCCACGCCGCAGATGGCAAAGAGGAGGGCGATGGAGACGATGAGGCGGTTGTCCGTAGACCGCCTTGCCATGAGCAGTTTGAGGAGGAACCCGAACGCGATGCCGATGGCGATCATCATGACGTTCCACGCAATGGGCAGGAGCACGTCGGAGGCCGAGAATCCGCCGCCGAGCGTTGCAAGGGCCACGGACACGGCCACGCTGTAAGCCATGAGGCTGACCACGTCATCGAGCGCGACGACGGAGAAGAGGGTGTCGACGAAGTCCCCGTGCGCCTTTGTCTGGCGGATGGTCATCATGGTGGAGGCGGGGGCGGTCGCCGAGGCGAGCGCGGCGAGGATGATCGAGAACGCCAGCCCGAGCCGCAGGATAAAATAGGTGAGGATGAAGACGAGCACCGACGCCATGAGCGCCTCGAAGAGGGTGATGACGACCACCTTGCCCCCGTTCTTTTTGAGAACGGAGAAGCGGAAGTATTCCCCGACGCTGAACGCAATGAAGGCGAGGGCGATGTCCGAGATAAAGTCCATGCCCTCGGAGACATAGGCGGGGACGAGGTCGAGGCAGTAGGGCCCGAGCAGGATGCCCACGAGGATATAGGCGGTCACGTTGGGGAGTTTGAGGAGCTTGGTGATGCGCGTCCCCAAAAATCCCGCGAGCAGCATGATCGCGACGGAAATGATGACGACGGGCACATGCGAAGTCGCCGAGAGTTGTTCGTAAAATTTATCTAACATCGGAAAGCCGTCTTTGGATACCTACTTATATAGTATGTTTCCATTTATAAGATGTTTTTGGGTCACGGCCGTGCCGCGCTGTTTTTTTGCGGCCCGCGGCGTGCATTGTTTATAAGAATGCAATGAGGGGGCGCGTACCCCCTCCCCCCAAAAAGGTTTATGATATTATAGCAAATCGCGGAAAAAAAAACAAGCCCCTTTTTGAAAAAAATTTTAGGAATTTACGGGCATCCCCGCTTTTGGCGGAAAAATTTTTCATGGCCGTCTCGAAAAAATCCGCGGAAGGACAAAAATCTTTTGGGAATGAGTTTTTTTCTCGGGAAGTTTGTGGTATAATAGCCATAACATTGCTGTCAAAGGTGGAGGAATATGGATAAGAAAAATTGGCATGCGATGACGCCCGCGGAGGTGCTCAAAGAACTCGGGACGTCGGCGCAGGGTCTCACTTCGGAGGAGGCAGAGCGGCGCAGGGAGACATACGGGAGAAATGTGCTCAAAGAGCGCAAGAAGAAGACGCTCCTTGGCATGATCTGGGAGCAGGTGAAGGACGTCATGGTCATCATCCTGCTCATCGCCGCCGTCATCTCGCTCATCTTTCAGGATTGGGCGGAGGCCGCCGTCATCTTCGTCATCGTCATCATCAACGCCGTCATCGGCGTCGTACAGGAGAAGAAGGCTGCCGACGCGCTCGCATCCCTCGGCAACCTCACCGCACCGACCGCGCGCGTGTTGAGGGATGGCAAGGAGCATGTGCTCCCCGCCGCAGACCTCGTCCCCGGGGACGTCGTCATCCTCGCCGACGGGTGCGTCATCCCCGCAGACCTTCGGCTCATCGAGGAGTCCAACCTGAGCGTGCAGGAATCGGCGCTCACGGGCGAGAGCCTGCCCGTGGAGAAGGATGCGCCCACCGTGCTCGCCGCCGACGCGCCCCTCGGCGACCGCGTCAACATGTGCTATTCGTCCTCCGTCAGCATCAACGGGACGGGCACGGGCGTCGTCGTGGAGACGGGCATGTCCACCGAGGTGGGAAGCATCGCGGGCATGCTCGAGGAAACGGACGAGCTGGAAACGCCCATGAAGAAAAAACTCAACGGGGTGGGGAAGACGCTCTCCATTGTCGGCATCGTCGTCGCCCTCCTCATGCTCGGGATCAGCTATCTGCGCGTCACCGATTGGAGCGTCTCCGAGAATTGGGTGCAGCCCCTGCTCACGGCGATCGCGCTCGCCATCTCGGTCATCCCCGAGGGCCTTCCCGCCACGGCCACCATCGTCATGGCGCTCGGCGTCCAGCGCATGGCCAAGCAACAGGCCCTCGTGAGAAGTCTTCCCGCCGTGGAGACGCTCGGCAGCGCGACCGTCATCTGCTGCGACAAGACGGGCACGCTCACCCTCAACAAGATGACCGTCACCCGCTTTGCGACGGCCCGCGAGATCGCGGAAAACTCCGTCATTCCCATGGAGAAGGGGATGGAGCTCACGGCGGAGCGGCGGGGGCTCGTCTATGCCGCGGCCCTTTGCAACGACGCGGCGGTGGAGGAGGACGGGAGCTGTCTCGGCGATCCCACCGAGGGTGCGCTCATCACGTTTGCGGAGGAGTTCGGCGTCGGCCAAACGGCGCTCAAAGAACAGCTCCCGCGCGTTTTCGAGCAGCCGTTTGATTCGGACAGAAAGCGCATGTCCGTCGTTGTAGACGAAAACGGGGCATACCATGTCTACACCAAGGGTGCAATTGATGAGCTCTTGCCCCACTGCAATACCATTCTCGACGGCGAGACCGTGCGCCCCATGACGGAGGAGGAGAAGGCGTCTGTCCTCGCGCTTGCAGAGCAGATGTCCGCGGAGGCACTGCGCGTTTTGGGATATGCCGCGCGCACCGTCGGGTATGTCCCCAAGGAGGGGGATAACGTCGAAGAAGAGCTCACCTTCCTCGGACTCACCTGCATGATCGACCCGCCGAGAAAGGAGGTCATCGGGGCCGTCGAGTCCTGCCACACGGCGGGCATCCGCGTCGTCATGATCACGGGAGACCACAAGACGACGGCCGTCGCCATCGCCAAGGCGCTCACCATCTTCCGCGAGGGGGATACCGTCGTCACGGGCGCCGAGCTGGCAGCCATGTCCGATGATGACCTCGACAAAGTGGTCAAAACGACCTCCGTCTATGCCCGCGTCTCGCCCTCGGACAAACTGCGCATTGTCAAGTCTCTGCAACGCATGGGGGAGGTCGCCTCCATGACGGGGGACGGCGTCAACGATTCTCCCGCGCTCAAAGCGGCCAACATCGGCGTCGCGATGGGGGCGGGCACGGACGTTGCGAAGGACGCCTCGGACATCATCCTGCTCGACAACAATTTCACGACCATCGAGAGTGCCGTGCGCGAGGGCAGGAGGGTATACGCCAACATCCAGAAAGTCATCCAATTCCTGCTCGCGGGCAACATCGCGGAGGTGCTCATCCTCTTTTTTGCGACGCTCTTCAACCTGCCGGCGCCGCTGCTCGCCGTGCACGTGCTCATCATCAACCTCGTGACGGACACCCTTCCCGCCCTCGGATTGGGCGTGGACCCCGCCGCGAAGGACATCATGAGGCATCCGCCCGTCAAATCTGGCACGCTGTTTGAGCGCGGGCTCGTATTGCGCGTCGTCCTGCACGGGGCCATGCTCTCGGCGCTCTCGCTCTCGGCCTACTTCATCGGGCTCTACGGCTACGGCGAGGCGGGAGTAGCTATGACGATGGCCTTTGCCGTCGTCGCTTGCAGCCAGCTCGTCCACTGCATCAACCAGCGTTCCAACGTAGAGTCTGCGTTCTCGCGCGGGAACGGCCACAACAAGGTGCTCTTCGGGGCCATGGCGGGCTCCGCGGCCATCATGGCATGCGTGCTCTTCATCCCGCCGCTCCAAGGGTTCCTCAGCTTGCAGTTTTTAACGTGGCAGCAATACCTCATCGTCGCCGCACTGTCCCTCTGCCCGCTGCTCTTCGTGGAGATCGCAAAGGCCATACGGCGCGCAACGCAAAAGTAAACCAACAAAAGGGTGCCCCGGCCGGGGCGGGAAAAAACAGGAAGGAGAGCGGATCCGCGGTTGGCTGAATGAGACTTATCAAATGGCTGAGAGAGGATTATGTGCGCCGCACGATTTTGTTTGCCATGGGCTCATCGTTCACGAGCGCCCTCATGGCGGCGTATTATTGCATTCTCGCGGCGCTCTCCTTCTCGGTGTGGTATACGACGCTTGCCGCCTACTACGGCGTGCTCATTTTGATGCGCGGCGCTCTGCTCATTTCGCGCATGCGGGGGAGGCAGAAACGGGAGAAGGCGAGGGAGCGTGCGTTGCGCGATGCGAAGGGGTATCTCGCGGCGGGCATCCTGCTCTGTCTTTTGAGTTTTGTTTTCTCGGGGATCTTGGCCCTCACCGTCGTGAAGAATTATTACCATGCCTATGCGGGGCTCACGATCTACGTCGCGGCCCTCTATGCGACGATCAAGATGGTATTCGGTATCATGAATTTCCTCAAAGCGCAGAAATATGAAGACCTCACGGTGCGGGCGCTGAGGAACATCAACATTGCCGACGCGCTCGTCTCGGTCGTGGCCTTGCAGGCGGCCATGCTGCAGACCTTCCCCGACGGTACCATCTATCCACCGACCTTCAATGCGGTGACGGGCGGGATCGCGGGCGCGCTCATCCTTGCGCTCGGTACATACATGGCATTCAGGGGCCTGCGCTACCTCAAACACCGTGGTCATTAAAGGGCGTCAGACCGCAAATGAGGCACCCATGTCCGAGATATGGCTCTCCATAACACTTTCAAACCATTCAAAAAGGGACAGCCGCTCGCCTGTCCCTTTTTTGCTGCTCCACAGGGGTTAAAACTCTTTTACTACCGCGGGTTGAAGGAATGGAAAAGCGAGCGTGGGTATTTGCGCGACACCTGCCTTTCCGCACAGGACAAATTCAAGACTTGGCTTGATTACTTCAAAGTAAGATATTGAGATTTATACCCTATATGCAAACGGAAAATCACGCTTTGCACTTTTTGACCTTTTTTCTTATTTGCGATATCAGAATACTTAACTCTAAAACAAATATTGCCCCGAATACAATGAGCGATGCAACAGCAAAAGGCAATTCACGCTCTATCACCTCATTAGAAAGCGTAAATACAAGGACAAGAATAAAAGGTACACCAAGATAAACAGTCGAAAAAATATCAACGCCCAAAACGCTTTCATTCCGACCTTGCAGGAAACAAATACCACAATATACGAATGCATAGAGCGCTAGTGCATAGTACCAACCGATACCAGAAACCGAACCGCTATGCGAATAGCCGTATTCGTAACCGATTTTTCCAACCATCAATTCAAATAATAACAGTGTAAGTGCAAATTTGAAATATCGGATAATTTTCATCATCAATTCCTTACTGCATTCCGTGCTGCATTTTCATGCTTTTGTGCACCATGATTTTATCATGATTGATACGATTTGTCAATAGCAGACAAGATTTTAATGTTCCCGACACGCGGGAGAAGGCTCTCTCCGCGCTGAACAATAGTGTCTGAAAAAGAAAACCGCAACATCTTGCGGTTTTTTGTGGTACTCCCGACGGGAATCGAACCCATAACTAGCCCTTAGGAGGGGCTTGTTATATCCATTTAACTACGGAAGCGTGATATTTTCTTATAGAATTTCCGATCCCCGTCCGACGGGAATACTTCGCGGGCTGCTGCGGGTACTTCACCGAGCATTTTTATTTTACATCATCGCGGTGAAAATAGCAAGCGTTTTCGGGATGCTTTTTTGGAGTTTGGGAAAGTAGAAAAGTTATAAAATTTTTTTCATTCAAATCCTTGACTTTTTCCCGTGCCCTCTGCTATAATAAAAAACGCACAAATTTTCGGAGGAGGTTACCATGATAAAGAAACCCACGGCAGCGCAGCGGGCGTTGCTCCTTTCACTCGAAGAATATCTGCACCTCCCCGTTGAGATGGGCTATTGCGGAGACGATCCCTTCACGGAGAAGTTCGCCTTAGAGGAGGCGCTGGCGAGCGCAGGCAATCCGCAAGACGGTTTCAGAAACTGCCTTCTCGCCCTGATGGAGCGGAAGGGGATCGAAAAATACTCCGCCGTCTACCGCGCAGCAGGCATTTCAAAATTCACATTTTCACGTATCATGAACTTTGGCCAGGACCACAAGCCCTCCAAAGAGACGGTCGCAGCGCTTGCCATCGGCTTGCATTGCAGCCGCGAAGAGGCGCAGGAGCTCTACCACGCGGCGGGCTTCCACCTCGGAACGACAGATCTTCTCGATAGGATCATCGGCTTCTTCATCCGCGAACAGCATTACAGTATCCGGGACGTCAACTATTGTCTCGACTACTTCGGGGCGCCGCTCATCGGAGAACGCACCCGCGACCGTGGCTGAATCGGAAACCGCTCAGGTTGGCTTGGCAAAAGGTTACTTGCTAAGTCAACCTTTTTTTATGCGCATTGCAGTATAATATCAACGTTAAAACAAAAAAACGATAAATCAAAAAAGGAGAGGAAAAAGACCATGCAATCCAAGGAAGAATTTTCGTGGAGCTATTCACTGAAACGAAACACCATCAACATCTTTGAACCCATCACGGCGGAGACGGCGGAGCGCGTTATAAGCCAGCTCCAATACCTCGACGACAAGTTCCGCACCGACGAAGTGCCCGTGGAAGACCGCGTCATCACCATCCAGATCGATTCCCCCGGGGGGAGCGTCTCGGACGGGCTCGCCATCTACGACACGATGAACTACATCGACGCCAAGATCGCAACGGTCGGGCTCGGCATGGCGGCAAGTATGGCGGCATTCCTGCTCTCCTCGGGGACGCGCGGGCTCAGGAGCGCGACGGAGAACTGCGAGATCCTCATCCACCAGCCCCTCGGCGGGGCACAGGGGCAGGCGTCCGACATCATCATCGCCGCCAACCACATCGAGCGCATCCGCACCCGTCTCAACAAAATCATGGCGGAGAACGCCGGCCAGCCCCTCAGCAAGATCAAAAAAGACACAGACAGGGATACCATCATGAGCGCCGCCGACGCGAAGGCATACGGGCTCATCGACCGCGTCATCCCGAGCAAGAACAAGGCGAAGGCCAAAGGAGATAACGACAATGTTTGACCATCTCACGGAAATGATGCTCAGAAGTTACTACGTCGCCGAAAACACCGTCGGCAGATTCTATGACGACAAGCAGGCGCTCTTTTCGGCATATGCCAAGATCTTTCTCCTCGGGGAGGACGAGGCCGCGCGGCTCTTTTCTCTCACGCGGCGGGAGGAGGTGGGGGCGATTTTCAGCGAGCAGGAATACCACCGGCACCTGCGCATGAAACAATATCTCGCCATGAACGCGCGCACCTCTTCTTCCGACCCCGCGGTGGAGGACATCATCGACCTCAAGGGCAGCGCCTTCACCACCGCGCTCAACTATCATCTCATGAACGAGGCCATGGAGGTGAAGTCCGTCGTCTGCGAGAACATCGCGCTCGCGGCGGAGAACGGGGTCATCGCGGCCCTGACGACGCTCGGCATCCTCCAGCTCGAGGGGATCGTCTTCGGCAAGGATGAAGCGGGCCTCACGAAGATCAGAAGCGCCGCCGATTGGAACAGCGAAGAGGGGCTTCTCGCCGCCCTTTACTACGATCCTTCAAACCGCGAACAATATCTCGAAAGATTGAACAGCTGTATGGCCCGTGTCGGACATGGTATGGCCTTCGAACGCGTCAAGGAGATCTACGGAAGTTTTTCCGCGGGGAAATACGACAGCTATAAATTGCTTGAAAAGGCCTTTCGGCAGGGGCTCATCAAGCGCGAGGTCTACAACAAGCAATATGCCCGTCTCGTCTACTCTAAGCTCCTTTGCGAGCGCGACAAGGAGGCCTTGGTGCTCCTGCCCAACAAGGAGCTCTTCGCCGACGCCTGTGCGTTGCCCCTGAAACTCGGCGCCGCCCCCGCAGATTTTTGCGCGGAGCCGCTTGCCGACATCCGTCCCGACCACGCCGAGGAGCGCGAGAGGGTCATTAAGGCGCTGGGAAACACCGACCTTTGCACCGTCCCGAGCTACCGCCCGCTCTGCTTTGTCTCGGGGAGCAGGTATATGCTCGATCTCTATGCCTCCGTCATCGCGGAGTGCTTCCCGGGCAGACACGTCGAGCCCATCGAAGTGAGCGACCTCGTGGAGTATGACTTCGAGCCCACCAAGAACAACATCTTCGTGCGCAGCTGCGATGAAGACGCCTTCAACATCTACCTTCTCGGCTTTGAGGGGGAGATCGCCGACAGGGCCTTCGACACCGTGAAGAATTTCTTGCAGAGCGACAAGCGCAGTAAATTCCGCCTCAACCACCCCGGCGTCTCTCTCGACCTCTCCGCCGTCCTGCCCATCTGCTTTGCGGACGGGGAGAACGCCAACAAATTGCAACCCTATTGCGACATCATCCGCATCGCCGACCTCACCGTGCGCGAGAAGACGGCGCTCCTCAAACGCATCCTCGCGGAGAAGCGCAGGCTGTACGGCATCGAAACGCTGACGCTCGGAGAGGGGGTCGCGGAGAAACTCACGGCCCACGGCATCGACAACATCGACCGCATTTGCGACGCGGCCATCCGCGAACACCGCACGCGCGAGCTCGTGCTCACGCAGGAACTGATGCGCCCCTACCTGAAAGGCGTCGGCGCACGGAGAACTTACGGCTTCGGAGGTAGCATCCATGACGACCACGAATGAACTCTTACAGGGCTATGAAAATACCCGCTTTTATCACTATAAAGACCTCGGCGAGGAGTTTGCGGGCAGCGTTTGGTACGACGAGCTTCCCGAGCGCGACGTGACGGGCGTGCTCAAATCCAACCGCTATGTGAACGGCAGGCTCCTGCAAACCTATTCGGAGAAGGAGAACCACGTCGGCGTCATCGCGGCCACGCGGCTCGGCAAGACGACTTCCTACGTCATTCCCACCGTCATCTCCTTTGCGCGGGCGAAGAACAAGCGGAGCATGATCATCTCCGACCCCAAGGGCGAGATCTACCGCCACACCGCCGCCACGCTCAAAGAGATGGGCTACGACGTGCTCCTGCTCAACTTCCGCGACTACGCGCACTCCGAGTGCTGGAACCCGCTCACGCCCATCTTCCGCAAGTATCAATCGATCTACAATATCTATGAGGAGATCCACGTCGTCGAGACGGAGAACGGGCTCCGCAACGAGTTCCGCGGCACGATCTATGAAGACCAGACCGTGCTCGACGCCGAGATCGACCGCCGCATCAACATCATGCTCGAAGAGGTCGGCAACGACATCGACAACATCGCCATGATGATCGCGCCCACCGTGGACGTCAAGGATCCCTATTGGGAGGACAGCGGACGGGAATTTTTGAAGGGTTACCTCTGGGCCATGCTCGAAGACAGCCGCCCCGAGCTCATCGAGGGCTCGGGCAGGGCGCTCATCACCGAAGAGACATACTCCTTTGCGACGATCATCACCCTCATGACGCTGCTCAACAAGTCCGACGGCGATTTCGACAGCGGCTACTTCTTCTCCCGCCCCAAGACCTCCCGCGCTTACAGGATCGTCAAGTCCACCATCCCCGTCCATGCGCAGACGACGCGGCAGTGCATCACGAGCGTCTTCAACTCCAAGATGGCCATCTTCCGCGAGAGCGCGATGCGGCTCGTCACGAGTTGCAACTCCTTCGACCTCAAGGAGACCCTCACGGGGGAGAAGCCCGTGGCGCTCTTCATCGACTACCGCGACGAGCTCAAAGTGCACTTCAAGGTCATCAGCCTGTTCGTGCAGGACGCCTACCGTCTCCTCATCGAGCACGCCAACACCGAGCCCGACGGCAAGCGCAAGATCCCGTTCTACTTCATCCTCGACGAATTCGGCAATTTCCCCGCGATGAAGGATTTCGAGACGACCATCTCCGCCTGCGCGGGAAGGAACATCTTCTTCATCCTCATCGTGCAGTCGTATGCCCAGCTCAACGGCGTCTACGGCGACGCGGTGGCCACCATCATCCGCGACAATCTCAACATGCACATCTTCTTCGGGTCCAACAACCCCCAGACGCTCGAGGAATTCTCCAAGGAATGCGGCCTGTTCACGCGCATTTCGCCCTCGTCCGTGCTCAACGGAAAGGGCCCCGAGATGGATTCCTACCAGCTCGAGACCATCCCGCTCGTGCCCAAGAGCATGCTCGCGCACTTTGCGGCAGGCGAGTGCATCATCACCGAGGCCAATTGCGGGTATGTCATGTTCTCCAAGCTCGAACGCTACTATCTCTGCCCCGAGTTCAACGCGCTGCCCCTGCTCGACGAAAAGCAATACATCGGCCGCGTGGACCCCTTCGAGGCGCGCTACACCTATCAGTTCTCCGAAAAACAGATGAAGGACATGATGGAAGACGATTGAGGAGGAAAAAAAGATGAGTTGGAGCGATCTTTTTGTTCGAAAATACACGCCTCCGCGCGATCCCTTTGTTCAAAAGGTGCTCGAATATGCCAAGACGGCCCGCGAGTTCACCATCGCCGACGTGCAAAAGGCGACGGGGGAGGGGTATTACAGGGTCCGCAACGCCGTGACGCTGCTCGTGAAAGAGGAGGCTCTTGCCTATGGGGGCGGGGTGACGTACCGCTGCCTTTTGGGCGTCGATGAGGCCGCCCCCGCCCCCCCGAGCAGGGTCCGCATAGACCATGAGAGACTGCTCGGCTCCTTTTCCCCGAACGGACTTAAAGAAAATCTCGATCTCGGGGACGAGGACGACGGCGACGACGATGACGACGAAGACGATGACAACGATGACAACGATGACAACGATGATGACGATCCTTTCGAGGCCCTGCACAGATACATCGCGAGTCAACGCCCCGAGGTGATCGAAAAGCTGCGTTTCAGCGACAACGAGGACGACGGGGACGACGATAGCGACGAAGAGGACGGGGATCACGACGAAGAGGACGGGGATCACGACGAAGAGGACGGGGACGACGGTTTGAGCCCCGAATTGCGCGAGGCCGACGCGGAGGAGCTCATGGTGTCGGCCGCCAATAAGTTCGAAGATATCGCGGGCGTCATCCAAAAAAAGGGCGAAAGCGGGTACTTCATCATCCCGTACGATACGGACTTGGAGCGCTTTTCCATCACCTTCCACCTCTACCGGGAGAAGGACCGCGTCTATCTCTCCGACGAAGGCAATGCCATCGCCATGCTCATCACGGAGGTCCCCGCCCTGACGGATGGCCTGAATGAGCGCATCGAGTCGATCACCGCATGGTACGGCGTAGAGCGGGTGGGGGAGGAGCTTCGCATCAGGGTCAACGCCGACATCGACGCCCTTGCCGTACTCATGAAACTCTTTGCGACGATGGACCGCATCGTCGCCATCGAACTCGGAGAGCACCTCACACTTGTCAACGCACAGCGAAGAGAGGCGGCCGCGCAGGACCTCTTGGCGCGGTTGGTGCAGACCGACCCCGAGATCCGCCGCGCGCATCTTTTGGAGCTGTTGCGCGCACGCTACGACTATCTTCAGGGGTGGGAGACGACGGACGTGCTCCCCGAACTGCACGCCGTGCTCTCTGCCATCGAGGCCGTCTGCCGGCTGACCAACGAGGAGGATTACGAAGACCGGCGCACGGAATGGTGCATCCGCGAATTGGCGGATACGGAGGATGGGGCGCTTCCCGTCGAGCCTCTTACGCGGTCCGTCGACCCCGACTTCATCAAGGCGCTCTCCGCGGCAGTCAAGGAGGGGAAGGTGTCCATTGCCTTCCTCCACAGCAAGTGCAAACTCGACTATGCCGTTGCCGCCACAGCCATCGGGTGGATGGAGGATATGGGTTACGTCTCGCCCTTCGACGGCAGACACCGCCGCACCGTGCTTCTCACGCAGGAGCAATTCGACGCCCTCTACGGCTCCCGCGATTGAGCCCGCCCTCGGGAGGCATGCCCCGGGGATGCAAGAAAAAATCGGACGCAGCGACCGTGCCGTGTCCGATTTATTTTTGTTCTTTTTCCTATTTTGGAAGGGGCACCCGCGGGCATGGGTGCCATGTCGCACGTCAACTAAGGATCTAACGCAATGCTGCGCCCGCCTTATCCAGTTCGGCTTTCAGTCCGTCATAGGTGATGGACCCCTGCCGCGTGTAGAGGATCTTTCCCTCCCTATCGATGAGGAGCGTCATGGGGTAGAGGTTCTTGCCGCCGAGTTTGGCGAACGTGTCGCTCGTGCTGAGACCCTTGCCCGTGTCCTGCGCAAACGTGATGGAATAGTCTTTCCACACGCGGTCCGTGTCGAAGATGTCGGTCTTGTCGGCGAGCCAGGCCTCAACGCCCTCCCGCGTGGCGGGGTTTGTCGTGAGCAGGGCACTGTGGATGGCGACGACGGTGATCTCATATTCCTCGGCGAGTTTGTTGAGATAGGGCATCTCCGCGACGCAGGGCGTGCAGGTCGTGTACCAGCAGTTGACGACGACGATCTCCCCGCGGTGCTCGGAGAGGGTAAAAATGCCTTTACCCCCGTACGTCTCGAGGGAAAAATCGTAGCAGAGCGTCCCGACGGTGTTGCCGTGGCCCTCGTCGTTCCCCGTATCGGGGTCGATCACGGGCGGCGGCGTATCGACGGCCTCGTCGTCACGGAAGATGAAATTGTAGTAGATGAGCGCGCCCGCGAGCACAACGAGCGCAAGCCCCCAGGCGACCGCCTGTAACCAGAAATTGCGGCCGAGTTGCCTTTTCTGTTTGCGGGAAGAAGCCTCTTCGAGCGCCTTATTCTCGGACATGGGTGCCTCGTTTTCTGTCAGCGCAGGAATCCCGTGCGCGGGATTTTCTTCGGACAACGGCGGCTTTTGTTCGTTCTGTTCGTTCATGGCTTGCTCCTTTGCGAGGGGGAATACGAGCGGCCGCTCATCGGAGGGAGGGGGAAGGGGCGAGGCCGTCTCCGCACACGGCTCAACGGCATTTTTGTGCACAAAGAGCTTGGAGCCCTTCCACGAAATGGCCTTTGCAGGGCAGACGTCCATGCACTCGCCGCAGTTGATGCACTCGTGGTCGCCCACATGTTTGATGTCCATCTTGCAGTGGGAGACGCACAGCCCACAGTCCGTGCACTTGTTCTTGTCGAGCTTTACGCCGAGCATGGCGATCTTATTGAAGAAGCCGTAGAGGGCGCCCAACGGACAGAGGAATCGGCAGAAGGCGCGGAAGATGAAGACGCACAAGACGGCGATCGCCACAAGAAGACAGAACTTCCAGGTGAAGATGGGCCCGAGCATGGCGTAGAGGTCGGCGTTTGCGGGGTGCAAGAGCAGAAAGATCGCGCCGCCGAACGTTCCCGCGGGGCAGATGTACTTGCAGAACGCGGGCACGGCCGTCATCTGTGCACTGTATGCGAGGGGGATGGCGACGACGAACACCGCGAGAATGACGTATTTCAGATAGGAGAGAAGCCTCGTGAAGCGGCTCTTGCGCAGTTTGGGCGTCTTGATCTTATAGAGCAGTTCCTGGCACAGGCCGATGGGGCACAGGAAGCCGCAAATGGTCCTCCCGAGCAAGAGCCCGAAGAGGATGAGGATGCCGAAGACGTAAAACGGGGCGCGTGTGCCCGAGGATGCGAGTGCATTTTGCAAAGATCCGAGCGGGCACGCTCCCACCGCTCCGGGGCAGGAATAGCAGTTGAGCCCGGGCACGCAGAAATTCTTGCTCGCGCCCGTGTAGATCCTTCCCTTGAAAAAGCCCTTGATGTTGGCGTTGACGAGCAGGGCGGCATAGAGCTGGATGAGACGGCGTTTGGTCGGCTTGTGCGCCCGCCACCATTCCTTGAAGGTCCGCTTCTCTTTCTTCATGTTCAGACCTCCCTCAGCCCAGCCCGATGCACTCGGTGCAGATCATAACGGCCTTGCGGAAGACGTCTTCGATGCCGCCGTTGAAGAGCCCGAGCACGAAGAGCGTCACGCCGAGCGCGAGCACGGCAAGGCGGATGCCCACGAGAAACGTCTCGCTCTCGCATACACGGGAAATGGCTGCGCGCTGCGTTGCGAAGGGGGGAGTCTCAGACATGGTACCCCTCCAGAGTGTGAGTAGCTTCCTCATGCGGGGAAGTTGCGTGCGGGCGTAGAAGCCCTCGAATACGAGTGCGCCACAGCAGACGAGAAGGGCCGCGCCGATGTAGGGCAAAATATTTTTGAGCATGGCGAGCACCTCTTTGTTGATGTCCGCCGCGGGGAAGTGGGCGGTATTGAAGAGGTAGACGGCGCTCATGACGGCGGCGAGCAGACACACTGCGGCGCAGGCACACCACACGAAAAAGCGCACGCGCTCGGCCCTGCGATAGGTTTGGCGCAGGGCAAAAAATTCTTCCCCGTCGGCCGCGGGCATGCGGCGGCGGAGCTTTGCGAGGACCTCGGCCTCAGACGGCTTTTTGCGGGAGGCGCGGAGGGGAAAGAGCACCGAGAGGACAAATCCGCCGATGACGGCAGCGATCCACACGAGGGAGGGGATGAGAAGAAGGGAGAGCTTTTGGCCCACGATCTCACGGGTGTAGACCTCTCCCGTGCCACCCATGTCCGAGAAGTAGATATCGGCGGCGGAGACAATGTAGAGGACGCCCATGATGGCGGTGAAGAGCCCGAGAAAGAGGGCATAGCACATGCGCAGTTTATGTGCATTCCGCTGTTCCATACTTGCCTCCTTTTCTGATCTTATCCCGCCGCAACGAGTGGATAATATTCCGTGGCGTTGATAATATCATGATTATACTATGAAATTATACTATTGTCAAGAGAAATCATGCAAAAACCCTCTCAGGGCTCTCCTCATTCGACGCCGCACTTAGGCGCGGCGTCGGACTTTAAGGAAATGTGTCGCCACCGAGAGGTTCGGGTAAAGACTTGCGGATCTTCTTGATACGACCAATAGCAGCGTTTTCGATTGGGAACGCGGACGCACTTTCCCGGATGAAAATACCTTGATAAAACTTGCGAATGTGTTGAATGTTTCGCTTGACTATCTTCTCGGCCGTACCGACGAGCTCGGCGCGGTGGTGATGCCGGGCGCCATGCAACTCACCGATGAAGAGCGGGAGATCCTCGGGCGTTATCACGCCCTCCGTCCCGACCTCAAAGAGGCATTCTGGATCACATTGAATGCCCTCAGCGGCACTCCTGTCGACGTCTCCACCAAGAAAAAGGCATAAAAAATCCCGCCTCGCAGGCGGGATCTCGTGGAATAGAGATCAAATTCTTTCAAGCAGTTCCTCCGGTCTCAAAGCGATCACTTTGCTACCGGTGAAGTCCTTCAGATTGCGGGTGATGATGTAGTCAGCTTTGATCCGTGCGGCGCAGACGCTTTGGAGCGCGTCCTCGTAGTCGGAAAATCCAAGCGCGGCCGCCTTTTTCAGATCGTCGGCTTTGAGATCCACGACGTCGAACAATAGGGTGAGTTGCGAGAGGATCTCTTGCACCCGTTTCGCGTCGAGTTCCTTGCGAAGGATGTAGACGATATTGGGAACGGACAGCGCAGAGATAAGACCCGTGATTTTTTTGACTTCGCAGAGCTTAAAGACTTTCTGCGCGGCTTCCGAGAAGGGTTTGCGGTCGGAGAGAACGTCTAAAATGACATTCGTATCAATCAAGATCTTCATGTTTGGAGCCCCTCTCTGCGCGGAGCGCCTTGTCGTCATAGTTTCCTTTGAGAACGCCGACAAGCTCGTCGGTGAGGAAGGAAACGGTGCGTTCGCGGGAAATGAGCCGCGCGACTTCTTTTCCGTTGCGGAGAATAATGACCTCATTCCCGGATTGTACATATTGAAGATATTTTCCGAAATTGTTTTGCAGTTCGGTTGCGGTTACGGCTGTCATAAATTACCTCCTGATATTATCTACTAACAGTATATCCGATATTAGCGATTTTGTCAATCCTTTCGAAGAAAATAGTTAAACTTCGCACACAAAAACTTAACTAAAATTCTCTTTACTACCCAAATTACTACCCAAAAAAATTGCAAAATCGCAATTTGCAAAAAAATCTGCAAAAAGAAAGACACCACATCTTGTGTCGTTCATGCAAAAACAAACAAGATATGGTGCCCGTGGTCGAGGAGACGGGATTTGAACCCACGACCTCTTGGTCCCGAACCAAGCGCGCTACCAAACTGCGCTACTCCTCGAACGCATTCTATTATATCAAATGCCCGTGCGGATTGCAAGCATTTTCAGGCACTCTTTTTCAAAAATCCCCCCGAATGTGCCCCCTCGCCCGCAAAGTTATCCCGCCTCCCGCCCGCATCCCTTCCTCGCGCGTGCGCGTGCATGTGAATATATAATGTAAATATAAAAATTTTTTTGCATTTTTTACATTTTTTCACGAAAACGCTTGACAGGCCAAGTTGTCTTGTGATACAATGTCACCGTAAACCAAAAGGAGACGGCCATGAACATCGTTTTAGATAGCCGAATGATGCGAATGTTACATTCCCGGGCAGAAATGCGCGGGCTTGTTGCCGTGGTCCGAATGTAACGCCGCAAGCCGATAAAATGTGCATTTTCGCTCGGGTATTTTTCCCCGGGCGATTTTTTATTGTCTTTACATCCTGCCCTGCCGCTTTGTCCCGTGCAGATCGTGCGATCGTTCATGTCAAAGGAGCCATATGATACAACTTCTTCATCTCACCAAGCAATATCCCTCCCCGGCAGGCCCTGTCGCGGCTCTGTCCGATGTCACGCTCACCATCCCGGACGGCGCGATCTTCGGCGTCATCGGGCTCTCGGGGGCGGGCAAGAGCACGCTCGTGCGCTGTATCAACCTGCTCGAAAAACCCACGTCGGGGCAGGTCCTCATCGACGGCGAAGATCTCATGAAAGTCAAAAAGCGCAGACTTTTGGAGGTAAGGCGGAGCATCGGCATGATTTTCCAGAACTTCAACCTCCTCGAACAGCGCACGGTGGAGGACAACGTCAGGTTCCCGCTGGAGATCGCCCGCTTCGACAAGGAAAAACGAGGGGAGCGTGTCCGCGAACTCCTTCGGCTCGTCGGGCTCTCGGAGAAGGCCAAGGCCTATCCTTCGCAGCTCTCGGGCGGCCAGAAACAGCGGGTGGCCATCGCGCGGGCGCTTGCGACCGACCCCAAATACCTGCTCTGCGACGAGGCAACGAGCGCGCTCGACCCCAACACCACGGCCTCCATCCTCGCCCTGCTCAAAGAGATCAATGCGTCGCTCGGCGTGACCATCGTCGTCATCACCCATGAAATGCGCGTCGTGGAGAGCATCTGCACGGACGTCGCCGTCATCGGGGACAGCCGCATCGCCGAGACGGGAAAGGTCACCGAGGTCTTCTCCGATCCCAAGTCCGAGATCGCGCGCGAGCTCATCATTCCCGAGCTCATCCGCTCGGTAAAATCGGGCGGCGGAAATAAGCTGAGATTGATTTTTGACGGCACAGTCTCAGACATGCCTATCATCTCCGCGCTCGCCATGGACGTCGGAGCCGCCGTGAACATTCTCTACGCCGACACCAAAAACATCGACGGAATGCCCTTCGGACACATGGTCATCACCCTTCCCGCGGAGGAGGAAAAGGCCGCGGCGGTCAAGCGATATCTGTCCGAAAAACATGTGCAATACAAGGAGGAGATCTGAATGAGCAGGCTTTTTCAACAACTCGGCGTGCAGGGCTTCATGCTCGGCGTGTGGGAGACGGTCTATCTCACTTTCCTCTCGACCTTCGTCGCCTATCTCATCGGCTTGCCGCTCGGGATCCTCCTCTGCGTCACGGACAAGGGCGGCATCCGTCCCGTCGTTTGGCTGAACAAGCTCGTCGGTTTCGTCGTGAACATCCTCCGCAGCATTCCCTTCATCATTCTCATGGTGGCGCTCATCCCCGTTTCGCGGGCCATCGTGGGGACGAGCATCGGAAACGCCGCCATGATCTTCATGCTCATCGTCGCGGCCGCACCCTACATCGCCCGCATGGTGGAGTCATCGGTGAAGGAAGTGGACAGCGGCGTCATCGAGGCCGCGCGTTCGATGGGGGCGGGCACCTTTGAGATCGTGTGGAAAGTGCTCCTGCCAGAGGCCAAACCTTCGCTCATCGTCGGGGCAGTCATTTCCACGGTCACGGTGCTCGGGTATTCGGCCATGGCAGGCACCATTGCGGCGGGGGGGCTTGGTTCCATTGCCGTCACGCAGGCCCGTCCCTCCAATGCGCAGGACGTCATCTGGCTGTGCGTTGCGCTCATGGTCGTCATCGTCCAGATCGTGCAAGAGGCGGGCATGGTGCTCGCCAAGAAGACGGATAAGCGCATCCGTAGCGAAAAAAGTAAAAATAAAAAAATCAAATCAAAAGGAGATATATCATGAAAAAAGTTACTTTGACAGTCATTTCGGCCGTTCTTGCCTGCGGGCTCGCCTTTGCCTTTGCCGGGTGCGGGGGGGAGAATGACGAAACGCACACCATCACCGTCGGCGCCAGCCAAACGCCCCATGCCGAGATCCTCGAGGAGATCAAAGATGACCTCAAAGCGCAGGGTTACGAACTCGTCATCCGCGTCTTCGATGACTACATCCTGCCCAACACGGCGCTCGAGGAAGGCAGTTTGGACGCGAATTACTTCCAGCACACGCCCTATCTCAACACATTCAACAAGGAGCACAGCACCCATCTGGTCTCCGCGGGCAAGATCCACTATGAGCCCTTCGGCGTGTACGGCAAAAAGGTGACGAAGGAAGATTACGCGTCTGTCAAAACGGGCCGCACCATCCTCATCCCGAACGACGGGAGCAACATGACGCGCGCGCTGTTCGTGTTGCAGGACGAGGGCTACATCACCCTGCGCGAGGGTGCGACGGCGGAGGAGACATTGACCGAGCATGACATTGTCGAGGCCAACGGGAATTCCGTGCGACCGGTGCAGGCGGAGAACGTCAGCCAATTGCTCAAGGAATCCGAAGACGGGACGATCGCCGTCATCAACGGGAACTATGCCCTGCAAGCGGGGTTGAACTCGGCGGACGCGCTGGCATTTGAGAATGCGTCGGGGGACGCGGCGCAGTTATATGCGAACATCATTGCGGTGCGGGAGGGGAGCGAGCAGAGCGAGAAGACGAAGGCATTGCTTGCGGCCTTGAAGACGCAGAAGGTGCATGATTTTATCACGACGAACTATCACGGCGCCGTCCTCCCCGTTTTCTCGGTTTGATTTTAAGCCCTACCTAAGCGTGCCCCCCTCCATGGGAGGGGGGAGGGGGTGGGTGGCGACCAAGCTCAACCCGAGCGTCATTCTGAGCCAGAAGAGCATGAGTTTCAACGAACTGCTCATCCGCGAAGAATCTTACTACGACCAAGCTCGTGCGAACGACAAAGGCATTCTAAATAACGTCACCCTGAACGTAGTTGAAGGGTCACCGCAGTTTTAATAATAAGGTGATGTTTACTTCGCCTACGGCTCGTGTCGCGCTTAGAATCACAAATAGAAGTCTCGCGCGGTCGACTACGCTCAGCATGACGTGATTGGAATGGGGCCGATCATTCATAAAAAAAGCCCGAGGGGGCTTTTTTTCATGCCCTCGGGCTCCTGAAAACACTCTATTCACTGAAAAGATTTGGGGTGGGGAGGGGTGGATCGAAGGCGGGAAGGGCAATGGGGCCCTGAAAACAATTAAAAGATTTAGCGAATTTAAGGCAAATCTGAGAATATTCCAAAATTTTTCCGAAAAAGTATACTTTTTCGTACGAGCTTTTCAAAGGTCGAATTTTGTCCAAAACGCGGGTTTTGATATGCATTTATTATAATTCCTTCGACTTTTTTTGTCAACAGTTTCGCGTACGAAAAAGTATACTTTTTCGTACGAATGGACAGGGGTGAAAATGGCTGAAAATGGGGGTTTTGGGGGCAAAACCCTGCAAAAACGGTGATTTTGGCCAATTTTTTTGCGCGTTACTTTTGCCTCCCGCGTTCTCGCGGGAGGCAAAAGGAGGGGGGGCATGTCCGAGGGACCCGATTCTTCCGCCGCGAAAATGAGTTATCCACATAGAATGCGGCATTCTAAATAATGTTATGGCGAGGATAATTTTAGGGCGAAGAGCGTACCATGTCCGCGGTTGGGACAGAATATGGCATTCTAATTACGTCACCCTGAGCTGTGTCGAAGGGTCACCGCAGCTTTAATAATAAGGTGATGCTTCGACTAACGCTCAGCATGACGTTATTTGGAATGCCTTAGGCGCTTATCCCTCCCCCCTCGCCACCCCACCCCCTTGGGGAGTCCCCCTCCCATGGAGGGGGCACGAAAAACACGATCAAATACGTGCGTTGTGGCACGGTTTGAAATAAAGAAATTCTTCTAAAAGAAGGAGGAAAAGTATGGAAAAAATCAAGAAATGGAGGAGATTTGCGCTTGCGGCGCTGGCGCTACTGTTTACAGTAGTGCTTTCTTTCGCGCTTGTCAGAGTTCTTCCCACAAAGGTAGTGGCCACCGAATATACCGATAAAACGCAGGAAAATGGTCTTGTGATCGGCGTTTCCGACGGCGGGCTTTGGACTCTTGATAATGATACAACGCCCAAAAAATACACCGCAGTTGCGAACAGTGCCATTGCGCCCACATTAAAAATCACCGTACAGGGCGAACAATATATTTCTTTTGAATACGGCATGGCGGCTTGTACGGACGCCCTGACTTCTGATAATAATTATTTTACTTTTGACATGGACGGCCGCCAGTATCTTAAATGCCAAAATGATAAAAATGTGGAATTAACAGACGAATATATCATCAAAACGCACGGCGAGGGATCGCACGAAATCATTATACATGCAGACGCTGCAACAAGTGGAGCAGTGGGCATGTATTGGCAAAATATTCAAATCCGCGACATATCCGAAGAGGAAAAAAAGCCTCTCAAAATTTCTTATGATGCGACGAAAGAGAGCATCTATATGATCGAGAGCGCAAACAAAGACGGATTTGGCGACGAGAACAATGAAGAAACGCTGAAAAACATTGCGACATATATCCAGCCGGGACAAGGGTACCAATTGCCCGTCAATACGTTTTTTGTGCTGAAACATCTCTCCAAAGAGGTTGTCTCCTCTATCGACGGAGAGACAAGAGTCAAAATGTATCATCATCCCGCGCACTTAAAATCGGAGACAGATGATAACCAATTAAGTAACTATGGTAGCACCTCACCGATTCAAGGATATAAAATAACTGAAACAGGGATTCAATCTCTCACGAACGCTTACCTGTATAAATCTTCCTTTACAGTAAAGAGCTATTCTCTGAAAGACGAATGTTTCGAAGAAGCAGTCGAGCCGACGGTATTTCTCTATTACGACGGCGAAGAGCATCTGCTTGAAGACAAAGCGGAAAAAGTCGATATGCCCGACGGCAAAGATTCGGTCAGCCTGTGCATCAAATCGATCCTGCCCGATTATGAGAGCGTGTATACTGTTACGGGCGAAGGGGCTGAATTTTCCGATTGGGAAGAGGACAGGGGCGTTATCTCCCGCTCGGTATCCTTGACGAGAGAGGGAATAGTAACGATAACGATCGACATCGCCTACGGCGAAACGAAGTATCATAACGCTTCTAAAACATTTACGTTTTCACTCTATACTCCCACGAAGGGCGGGTTGCGAGATATCCTTGCCATTCCTTCGGCCGAAAACATCACCGAGATCATAGATGATGAAACATATCCTTGGAAATACGACGCCGCAAGAAGCGACGGGGGCATAGCGTATTCTTCCGGATTATTGGGAAAAACCGGTAGTGTGAAATCAGTTTCACAAATCGGCGTCAAGGTAAAAGGCTCCGGTGTTTTGATATTTGATTTACAGATCGACGGCGACGGTAGCCAAAATAACAATACAAAAAAGATACGATCCTATAGTGTGGCGGGATTCCATATGGATACACCTGTTAAGGTATCCACAGCATGGGGGCAATTGGACACCAACAAAAATGATTTTGATATATATCGCGGTTTTAATACAACTGTGGCGTCCAATCTCGCTTATGGCATGTCGAATAAATCAACCCACGGACACTCTAACTATCCGGGCGGCACTGTGCAAAGCGGTAAAACATCTATAACAGACAGCAACATTAACAAATCGGACGACCATGAAATTAAACTTATAGAAGAAGGCGATGGCTATGAATGGTACACCGTTACCATTCCCATCGAAGATAAGGTGGAGACGGAAGAAACTACCGTCTATCTTGCCCATGGCGTACTTACCGGTTCAGCGATCACCCATATGACGGTCCGCAACGTCGGTTTCTATCCCGAAGATACCAGCGTGAGTTTCGAAGTGGGGGACGGCGAGGATTCGTCCGTTTCGAACAGTAAGATTTCCGTGAAAGCGGGCGAAAGGAATATCACCTTAGCGGAAGACGGAACACCCTCCACTTCAACCCCGATCAGCCGCGGCGAGCGCCTCACTCTGACCGCAAAACCCTCCGAGGACGAAGTGTTCTACGGTTGGCAGGAAGTGAGCGGGGATAAGACGAAGATCATTTCCTATGATATCACTACGGACTATGTCATCATGTCCGCAGAGGTAAAAATCGTCGCCGTCATCGCGCCCAAGGGCTCCATCGCCGTGCGCAACGGCGGGAAGTTCTATAAGACCGCAAAGGTGCAGGACGCATTCAACGCGGCAAGGGACGGCGAGGATAAAACGGTCATCGCGGTCGGGGAAGCCACCCTCACGGGGGAACTGACCGTTCATGCAGGTGTCACTTTTGTCATTCCCTACAATAGCGACGGGGAGTATCAAGACGAAGGCAAGACGTCAAACGCCACGCCGCGCGTCTCGTGGGCGACCGATTATTCGGGCAATATAAAGTATCGCACCCCCTTCGTGAAACTTACCTTGGATACAGGCGCCACGCTCACCGTAAACGGAAACTTTTATGTTGGCGGCGTCATCCACTATCCCGACCAAAGCGCGCAGGGCCACACTTCGGGCGCGTATTCCGAATTCGTTAATAACGGCACGGTCACGGTCGCAAAGGGCGGCATGATGGATGTCTGCGGGCGCGTGACGGGCACAGGTTCCATTGATGTACAGAGCGGCGGTAAACTCTATCAGCCGTTCATGATCTTGGACTATGCGGGCGGAACCAACACCGAAGCGATGTTCAAAAATGCGCATGTCACGCCCTTTAAGATGTATGCGATGGTCAACATTCAGTGCGAAGGGGGGTATACCATCGAATACGGCGGCGTCCTCTTCGGCCACGCGAGCCTTTACTATTACAGTGCTATTGACGAGCTCGATCAGCCCTTCATTACCTATGAGGATGGAGAGGGGAAAATGCCAGAAGAGGCGGATTCCGGCCTTCTTATCATGAAAAATGGCTCGACTGTCCATGCCGTCTATGACGACACACACACGAGAGTTTCAGACGTTGACAATGTCGCAGACGTCGGCAAGACGACGATGACCATAAGCGGAGACGTGGAAGTTGGTTACATGGACTTCAAAGGCTTTGTGCAGACGAATGGCGTCGAGTTCGCTCTGCCCTACAACTATGAAGTCATCATTGCAAGCGGGAACTTTGATGTCGCAAACCACTTCAAAGTGATGCCCGGCGCGGTAGTGAAAGTCGAAAAAGACGCGACTGTGACCGTGAAGAGCGGCAAGCGCCTCCACGTCTACGACAGCTTTTATGGGCCTAAATTTGCCAAGCGCGAATATCCCACGGGCGAGCAGCTTATTGCGGCGAAGTACAAGCCCTATGCGAGCCTTATCGTCAACGGGAAACTCGTCGTAGAAAGCGGTGCGACGTTTGTCGGCACTGTGCAGACCACGGGCATGACGGGCACGCTTGATATCAAAGCGGGTGCGACGCTTACGGCAAGCCTCCACGACGGTTGGGCAACGCAGTATGGCTGCAATTATACGGAGTATACGCTCACCGCGCGGGTGTGGGATTCGGCACACGGCAAAATTGCCGACCTCAAAGCGGGCGTGTATCATGCCGTTCCCACCGAAAAGACGTGGACGCTCCCCGGGATCACTTTCCAATATGAGGGGAATACAAACGATAAAAACGGCAGCCATTCGCTTCAAACAAAGGTGACTGATTCTGCCGAAGGCCTTACAGGTTCGTGGAAGGTGGAGCATGGCGGGCACCAATATGATTGGTCGCAGCTGACCGATGAGGAAAAGACACTTCTCGAAGGCGAAAAATACAAAGAGCTGACCCGTCAATGCACGGAGCTCGGCTGTGAGGATAAAGAGCATCATTTGCTGCTCAAGAGCGGCGAGGCGCTTTCCGCCACCTACAAGGGTGAGAACTTCAATGAGGCCGATCTTGCCAATCTCTTTAAGGAGCATTTCGGGCTTACGAATGGCTACGAATACTTTAAGGTAGAGGCGCAGATCACGAGCGGGCCGCTCTACAATGCGGGGACGTATTCGAACAACGTGACGTTCACTTTGACGAACGGCGTATTCCTCGACGACGGAAACGGCACGGCGAGTGAAACGCTTTCCTTCACAGTCGGGAAGTTTGATATTAACACCGAGGCTTTCCAAAATGCGATCAAGGATGCGATCGAAAAAGAGAACTTCACCTATGACAGCAAAGAAAAGAGCATTGAAACCAACGAACTTGATGAACTTCTGAACGCGGCGCTCGTGAAGGCGGGCGTGCAGGGTACCATTTCGCGCACTTTACCCGTTTGGAAGAACAACACCGACGCGGGCACCGAAACGGCAAGCGTAACGATTGAGGGCACTGATAACTTCACGGGCACCCTCACGGTGAAGTTCTCCATCGCAAAGGCGCAGATCGGAAGCGTCGAGGTAAGCGGAGCAAAATCCTTCACTTATGACGGGAATGCACACGGAGTTGAGCTCAATGTTACGGCGAACGGAGTTACCGTGACGGAAGCGGACTATGACGTGCAATATTCCGATGACAAGACGAATGTCGGCACAGTGACCGTGACCGTAACCGCCAAAGAGGATAGCAAGAATTTCGCGGGCAACGGAGAAACGACGTTCACGATCACGCGTGCGGAATTGACGCTCACGGTGACGGAGGGACAGAAACACACCTACGGTCAATCGCCCGCTGCGCTCGCGTTTACGATCGAGGGCTACAAGGGAGCAGATACCGAGGAAGCATTGAAGGCACTCTTCGAGCTGAGTTCGGAAGGCCACTCTCAATGGGCGGCATATCAAGATGGCGGCTATGCCATTACGGTTTCGCTGAAGAACGGCGGGACGGAAGTCACGGATAACTTTGAAGCGACGGACGGCGCGCTCAAGAACTATACAGTCAAGCTCGTGAGTGCAAAGTACACCGTTGAGAAGCAGAGCATCGAGGGCGCGACATTCACCGTTAAGACGGCTTACACCTACGATGGGACAGAAAAGAAGCCTACCATGTCCGAGGTTGAGGTCTCGTGGACGGGATATAGCGACACAGACCACGCGGGCCTTAGTGAGCAGTTTGGGCAATTCACGGTAGACAATTATCAGAACAACACGAATGCGACGAACGGCCAAAAGGCGCACCTCACCGTCACTGCAACGGGCAACTTCACGGGCACAAAGGCGGTGGAGTTTGAGATCGGGAAGCGTTCCATTAGCGGCGCGACGATCAAAGAAATCGCGGACGCGACGTATAACGGGAACGCGCAGAAGAAGGAGCCCGAATCGGTGCAAGTATCGGCCGAGGGCGGCATTGCACTCACCCTTCAAAAGACGACGGACTACACGCTGAGCTGGACGGATGATTGCACCAACGCCGGCACGGTCACCGTGACAGTGAGTGCCGCCGAAAACGGCAACTACACGGGCACAGCCACGACCTCTTATGAGATCAAGCGTGCGAAGGTGACGATCACGGCAGACGACAAGCGTTCGCCGCAAGGGCAGGAACTTCTCGACCTCACGGCGACCGTTGTCGGGCTCATCGGAGGGGACACGTTCCAGAAAGGCACCGACTATACCCTGTCGCTTCCCGAAGAAATGAATAAGGACAGCGCGGTCAACACGTACACCATCACCGTGACGTTCCTCACGGAAGAGACGTGGACGAACTATGAAGTGACCGTGAAAGAAGGTCACTATCAGATCACGGTTGCGGCGTTTGCGGGCGTGGAGTTTGCCAGCACGGAAAAGCAGTATAACGGCGAAGCGCAGACGATCGTAGCGACGCTTCCTCAAAGCGAAGAGGGGACTTACTCGGTCACATACACCTATTGGAAGGGCGCGAAAGAGGGCGGTGAAAGCATTTCGCAGGATCAGATCGTAGATGCGGGCACCTACACGATCGTTGCCACCGTAAAATTCGCGAACAACAACGGGCAGAACTATACGGACGACCTCACTGTCACCCTCACCATTACCCCGATCAAGGTCACTGTGACATTTGAAGCGCAGGAGTCCATTTACGGCGACGCCGTTAAGGAAGAGACCGCATTGACCTATACCATGTCCGAGGGTGTGCTTGAAAAAGACAAGGAAACAGTGAAGGAAGCAATTGCGGCGGCGAAGCCTCATACCGACGCAACGAGCAAGAGCCGCGTGGACGGCAGCTATAAGATCACGGCGGAAAAGCCCGTCCTCACGAACTACGATGTGTCGATTGTAGACGGCGTGTATACCATTACGGCGCGGTCGGTCGAGGTCACTGTCAACAAGCAAACGGTGACGTATAACCAAGCGCAACAGTCCGCCCAGAGCAGAAACGGGACGGATTGGAGCGTCACGGATCTCGCCGCGCACGAACAGGAGACGCCGAGCGTCCTCAACATCAAGCTCGAAGCCACGGGCACAGACGCGAAAGCATACGACATCACGGCAACGTGGAGCAACACCAACTATGCCGTGACGTTCAAAGGCGCAGACGACCTCACCGTAGAACAGAGCAACATCATAAAAGAGGCCTTTGTGATCGAAGCGGCGGCGCTCACGGAGGCCACCGTCACGGGCAGCTACACGTATAACGGGCAGGCTCAGACGCCGAAGTTTACCGTAACAGCGGGCGAGCTTGTTGTGGATGAGAACGACTTCGAATTCGTCTATGCGGAAAAAGCAGACCGCGTGAGTGCGGGCACGGTGCAGGTCACCGTCAAGGCAAAGAGCACGAACTATTCGGGTTCGCTCGAAAGATCGTTTGAGATCGCCGCGAAGAAGATCAAAGTGACGCTCAACGCGCAGAGCTTCGAATATTCGGGCGAGATCCCTACGCCGAAGCAGGATGCCTACACAGTCGCGCAGGATGAGCTCTGCTCAAAGAACGGCGAAAAGGACGACCTCGGCGTCACCATCACCCTCATCGGCGGGAACAAGAACGTCGGCGATTACGGCCTCACCGCCACGGCTTCCAACAAGGACTACGAGGTAGAATTTGACAAGGCCGCGAAGCTCAGCATCACCAAGAAGCACATCACGGTGAAGGCAGATGATCTTACGAGTACCTACGGCGATGCGGTCAAGGAACTGACGTACACGGCGGAAGGGCTCGTCAAGGACGAAGATGCCAAAACGGTTCTCAAAATCACCTTGCAGCCGGAGCGCACCATCAAGGAAGCGGGCACGTACAAGATCACGGGCAGCGGCAGTGCGGACAACTACGCCTTTGAGGAAGTGGGAGAGGGCACGTACACGGTGGAGAAGCGCGGGGTCACTGTGAAGGTCAACGACCAGAGCTCGCTCTACAACGGGAAGGAGCCCACCGTTTTGCAAGGACAGGGTGCGGCCGCGGGCTGGACGATCGCAAGCGGCAACATCATCGGCGGAGACAATCTCCACATCGTGCTCACGAAGGCGAAAGGCGTGAATGCGAACACGTACGCCATCACGGGTACGTTTGAGAACGACAACTACCTTGTGACGTTTGCGGGGAGCTATGAGAGCGAAGACG
>CANQJJ010000012.1 GCA_947624215.1 uncultured Clostridia bacterium | reverse complement strand
GTCATCCTGAGCCGTAATGATGATACGGAGTCCTTGACGGCTGTCCCCGAAGGATCCCGAAGAACGAAGTCCGATGTCCGTTGAAAACCATGCTTGGTCGTAGCAAGATTCTTCGAGGATGGGCAATTCGCTCTCATGCATGCCTTATCGGCTCAGAATGACGCTTCGAGTGGGCTTAGGCGGCAGGCCAAGCGTTCTATTACGTCATGTTGAGCCCCGTCGAAACATCACCGCATTATCGTGGTGGTAAGCGCGTCATCCTGAGCCGTAATGATGATACGGAGTCCTTGACGGCTGTCCCCGAAGGATCCCGAAGAACGAAGTCCGATGTTCGTTGAAAACCATGCTTGGTCGTAGCAAGATTCTTCGCGGATGAGCAGTTCGCTCTCATGCATGTTTTATCGGCTACTTCGCGCTACGCGCTCGTGTCGACCTTAGTAGCACAATCAGAAGCCTCGGTCGGGCAGAATGACGTTCGGGTTGGGCTCGGTCGGGCAGAATGACGCTCGTATTGAGCCTCATTGGCCTTAAACGAAGCGGACGACGATGATGGGATTGTGGAAGAAGGCATTGGAGAGCGGAGCCGATTCCAGCCATACTCCCACGCCCTTGAAAATGTCTTGCAGGCCCGCGATCATGTCTCCCATGGGGCCGATCGCCTGCCCGTTCTCCCCGAGCATCGACGAGATCTGCTCGAAGAGCTGCGTGAGTACCCCGCCCGAGACGGCCGCCACCGCCACATACAGCCCGATGACGACGGCAAGCGAGACGATGAGCGAGAGCGCCGCACCGAAGCAGGCGTCGAGCGTGCCCCAGAAGTAGTCATAGCGGATGAGCCGCATCAGCTTTACCATGAAGAAACCGAGCACGCACGAGATGACAAAGAAGATGAGAAACAGGATGAAGGCCACGATCGCCGTGCCGACGATCACACCAACGGCGCCACCCATGCCCGCGCCCAAGCTCCGCGAAAGGTCTGCGAAGAAGGGAACGCCGACGGCAAGGTAGATGCCGAGCGCGACCGAACCCAATGACAGCGCGAGCATCAGAACGATGATGAAGACGCGGCCGAACCCGACGCGCCAGCCCCCGCGCATGGCGAGCACGAGCAGGGCGACGAGCAGGAAGTCGAGCGCGTGATGCCCGAGGAAGTTCTTCCAGATGCCGCTCTCGAAGAAGGGTCCGAAGCCCACGGGATCGTAGACGTTCTGGAAGAAGGAGAGCACCGTGCAGCCCAAGACGAGCGCGATGACAATGTAATCCCAAAGTGCTGTGACCGCGCCGAGGAACCTGTTCAAGAACCGCCACGCGGGATGTGCGGGCATGCGCTTTCTGAGCATGGCACGGCGCAACAGCTGTCCGCCGCCCACGATGAGGATCGTCCCGCCGATGAGATATACGAGCCCGAGCCAAAACCGCGCGGCATCCGACGTGTTTGCGGGCAGTGCCCGCAGGAGCGCCACGAGGAGAAAGACGAGCGTGATCTGGTAGGAAAACCAGCTCATCTGCGTGAACTTGCGGAAAATGCCATATACCACGGAGACGACGGCAAAAATGACCCCCGCAACGATCAGAATGGTGGTGATCGTGGTGAGCGTTTCGTTCATACGGAACCTCCAAAAATGTTTTTTTGACGGGAGATTTCGGACATGCCCCCGTCCGATGATGTCTTACCGAGATTTTTTGTTTACTTATTGAAGTTATCTTTCAGGGAGACGATCTCCGAGAGCACGAGCTTTTCCCCCTCGCGGAAGGCGCGGTAGTAGCCCGTGCGCATGAGCTGGTAGCTCCCCTCGTGGGTGAGAAGATAGGGCTCGGCCTTGGCGGCGAAGATGTGCTCGCTCTCCAAGTTGATGCGCTCGGAGAAGTCCTGCCCCGCATAGTCTGCGTCGCGGAGGAGGTGGTCATACTTGCGGAGCTCGGCGTCGACGCAGGTCTCCGCGTCCACCCAGTGCAGAACGCCCTTGGCCTTGATGCCGCTCGTGTCGTTTCCGCTCCTGCTCTCGGGGAAATAGGTGCACCTGACCTCGGTGACTTCCCCGTTTTCATCGCGCACGGCCTCGTCGGCACGGACGATGTAGGCATTTTTCAGCCGCGCATAGCCGCCGAGTTTGAGCCTGTGATACTTGGGGGGCGGGTCGAGGGAGAAGTCCGCGCGCTCGATGTAGAGCGTCTTCGAAAATCTTATCTTGCGCGTGCCCGCATGTTCGTCGAGCTGGTTTACCTCGAAGTCGGCCTCTTCCCCCCCCTCATAGTTGGTGATCGTGAGCTTCAGGGGCTCGACGACGGCCATGGCGCGGGGGGCGTGCAGGTTGAGGTAGTCCCTGACGACGGCTTCGAAGTAGCTTATCTCACACTCGGACTGCGCCTTGGCGACGCCGATGCGGGCGCAGAAGTCCTTGACGGCCTCGGCGGGGATGCCGCGGTTTCGGATGCCTGCGAGCGTGGGCATGCGGGGGTCGTCCCACCCGTGCACCGAGCCCTCCTCGACGAGCTTTTTCAAATAGCGCTTGCTCATGACGAGGTTGGTGACGTTGAGCCGCGCGAACTCGATCTGCCGCGGCTTGGGCGCAAAGCCCAAATTGACGCCCACCCAATCGTAGAGCGGCCTGTGGTCCTCGAATTCGAGGGTGCAGAGGGAGTGCGTCACGCCCTGCAAGTAGTCGCAGATGGGATGCGCGTAGTCATACATGGGGTAGATGCACCACTTGTCCCCCGTGCGGTGATGGGTGGCGCGGAGGATGCGGTAGATGACGGGGTCGCGCATGTTGATGTTGGGCGAGGCCATGTCTATCTTGGCGCGGAGGCACTTCTCCCCGTCGGCATATTTGCCGTCGCGCATCTCACGGAAGAGCTTTAAGTTTTCGGCGGGGGTGCGGTCTCTGTACGGGCTCTCCTTGCCGGGCTCCGTGAGGGTACCGCGGGTCTCGCGGATCTCGTCGGCGGAGAGGTCGCACACGAAGGCCTTCCCGTCGAGGATGAGCTTTTCGGCGTAGGCATAGATGGTATCGAAGAAATCCGAGGCGTACACCTCCCTGTCCCACTTGTAGCCCAGCCACGAGATGTCGCGGCGGATGGCGTCGACGAACTCCGTCTTCTCCTTGGAGGGGTTGGTGTCGTCGAAGAAGAGGTTGCAGGTGCCGCCGTACTTCTCCGCGGTGCCGAAATTGACGAACATGCTCTTGGCATGGCCGATGTGCAGATAGCCGTTGGGCTCGGGGGGAAAGCGCGTCTTGACGCAGGAGACCTTCCCCGCCGCGAGGTCTTCGTCGATGAATGACTGGATGAAATTTTCCGCTTCTGCCATGGTGATCCTCCCTGTTGCGGCCGCGCCCGTGCACGCCGCGTGCGTATCTCAGATGCTTTCGCAATAATTATAGCATATTCTGCGAAAAAATGATAGTTTTTCGGGGGTATTTTTTTGGAAAATGTGATATAATCGGGACATGGAACAGGTCATCTTACAATTCTTTGAAAGTTTGCGCACGGAAGCGCTCACCTATGTATTCGGCGTCTTCTCCTTTTTGGGGGAAGGGCTCACGGTGGGCGCGGTGGTTTTGCTCCTCTATTGGCTCGTCGGGGGCAGGACGGGGGAGCAACTGCTCTGCACGGTGATGTCGTCGGCGGCCATGAATGCGATGGCGAAGGAGGCCGTGCACAGGCCGCGGCCCTATGCGGCGGGGGTGGTCTCGCGGTTAGACGTGGACAATTTTCTCTTCTCGACGCGCGACCTCGGCGACACGCTCTCCTTCCCGAGCGGACATGCGATGAGTTCCACAGCGGCGTGGACGGCGGGTGCGATGCGGTCTAAGAAGTGGTGGGCATGGCCGATCGCGGTGACGGTCTTGCTGCTCATCTGTGCCTCGCGGCTGTATTTCGGGGTGCACTACCCGACCGATCTCTTGGCGGGGGCGGCGTTCGGGCTGGTCATCGCGCTGTTTTGGGAGCTGGTGTTCACGCATCTGTATGCCTACCGGCACTTCTTTTTGATGGCGATCGCGCTCGTCTGCCTGGCGGGCCTGCCCACGGCGCCGAGTTCGGACTTCGTGCACATGACGGCCATGCTCGCGGGCGGGGCATTTTTCCTGCCGCTGACGTCGTTTTTGCGCTATGACGTGCCCGCGCGGTTTGTGCGGCGGCTGTGGCGGATCCCCGTGGGACTTGTGTGCGTGGGGATCGTGTTTGCGGCGACCTACTTTTTGCCCGAGGACCCGGGCTGGTCGCTCTTGAAGTGGTTCCTGCTCGTCGGCGCAGGCACCTTTATTGCCACGATCTTCTTCAAATTGTTCAAAATTTGAACTTTGACGGTTGGGCGGCATCTCACCTTCCCCAGAGGGGAAGGTGCCCCGTAAGGGGCGGATGAGGCCCCCTTGGCGCCCCTGTAAGGGGAGCTGGCCCGCGGTCCTTTGCGGGACTGACCGACCGAGGCTTCTGATTGTGCTACTAAGGTCGACACGAGCGCCCCGCGCGAAGTAGGGGTTTTCTTGCCTTCCCTTCCGGGGAAGGTGCCCGTAGGGCGGATGAGGGCGGATGAGGAGGAGAACCCCTTTCACTTTGTTCCGAAGAGTCTGTCGCCGGCGTCGCCGAGGCCGGGGAGGATGTAACCCTGCGCGTTGAGGCAGCGGTCGAGCGTGGAGGCAAAAATGCGCACGTCGGGATGGGCCTCCGCTAGCCGCTCTACCCCCTCGGGCGCCGCAATGATGCACATCATCGTGATGTCCTTCACCCCCCGCCGCTTGAGTGCCGAGATGGCGTCCGCAGCCGAGCCGCCCGTCGCGAGCATGGGGTCGACGACGAACACCTTCTTCTCCTCGATCCCCTCGGGCAGTTTGCAGTAATACTCCTGCGGGGCAAGCGTCTTCTCGTCACGGTACATGCCGATGTGCCCGACCCGCGCCGTCGGCAGCACGCGGTGCACGCCGTTGACCATGCCCAGCCCCGCCCTCAGAATGGGGATGATGGCCACGCTCTCCTCGCGGACGCGGTATTGCACCGTCCTCTCGAGGGGGGTGTCCACCTCCACGGGGATGAGCTCGATGTCCTTCATCGCCTCATAGGTCATGACCGTCGTGATCTCCTCGATGAGCTCGCGGAACTCCTTCATGCCGGTCGCCTTGTCCCTCAGTATGGACACCTTGTGCTTGATCAGCGGATGGTCGAAGATAAAGACGTTGGGGTATTTTTGCATATACTTCCTCCATTGAGATTTTTACTCGGTTTGGGTGAGGTCCTTCACGACCTCGGCGGCGAGGATGAGCCCGGCCGCAGCGGGGACGAAGGGCGTGCTCCCGGGGGTGCGGCCCATGCCCTTTGCAGGCTCTTCCCGCGAGAAGACCACCTTCACGCCGCGGATGCCCCGCGCTTTGAGCTCCCTGCGCATGACGCGCGCAAGGGGGCATACAGACGTCTTTTCAATGGGCCCTACCTCGAGCATGGTGGGGTCCTTTTTGTTCCCCGTGCCCATACAGCTGATCACGGGTACCCCTGCCGCACGCGCACGCCCGATGATGGCGAGTTTGGCCGATACCATGTCCATGGCGTCGACGATGTAATCGTATTTTCCGAAGTCAAATTCCGTGTCTGGCAGGAACTTCATGTCGTAAATTTCCACGCGGCACTGCGGGAAGACGTCCAAGACGCGTTCCCTTGCCGCCTCCGTCTTTTTGCGGCCGAGGGTCGACTGCGTGGCAAAGAGCTGGCGGTTGAGATTGGAGGGGGTGTAGACGTCGCAGTCCACGAGCCCGAGCTCCCCCACCCCGGCGCGGGCAAGCGCCTCGACGGCATAGCACCCCACCCCGCCGAGCCCGAATACCGCCACGCGGCGGAGAAGGAGGGCCGAGATCGCCGCCTCCCCGAGCACGAGTTTTGTCCGTTCGAATCTTTCTTCCATGGCCTTCGAGAATGTCGTATCAGAGAATGTCGTGCATGATGGGCTCGTAGAAGAGCTGTTCCATGTCGTCGTCGCCCGCAAACGGCAGCAGCCACATGAGTTTGCATACGGCCGCCTCGAGCGTCATGCTCCGCGCTTCGAACACGCGGCCGAGGCCTTTGAGCCTGCTCCCGACCTCGTATTTATCCAGCGCGCTCCCCTCGCGTTCGACCTGCGTCGTGAAGACTGCCGTTCTTCCCATCTGTAAGAAGGCGCCGAGCCGCTCCTCCCAGCCCCCGTAGGCAGGCAGGCCGCCCGTGCCGAAGGACTCGATGACGAGCGCGCTGCAATGGCCGTCGAGGTAGTCGAAGATGTCCGCGGAGAGGCCGGGGATGAGTTTTAAGACGACCACGCCGTCGTCGAGGGCCCTGTAAAAACGCGGGCCCGCGGGCTTGGGCTCGTTGATGTAGTAGAAGGGGCGGCCGTCGCGCATGACGGCGATGTCGGGGAAGTCGATGCTCGAAAAGGCGTTGTAGCTGCGAGTGCGGGTCTTTTTGGCGCGCGTGCCGAGAATGACGTTGCCGTCGAAGACGATATGCACGCCCGAGGCACCGTCGTCGGCGCAGTAAGAAAAGGCGTCGGCGAGGTTTTTGCGCGCGTCGGTATCGCGGAGGTACACGGACTTTTGCGAGCCCGTGAGAACGATGGGCTTGGGGCTGTCCTGCACGAGATAGGAGAGCGCGGCGGCCGTGTAGGCCATGGTATCTGTGCCATGGGTGATGACGAAGCCGTCGAACTCGCCGTAGCGCTCCTCGATGATGCGCGCAAGTTCCAGCCAGTGGACGGGGCAGACGTTGGTGGAATCGAGGTTATAGGGCTGTACCTCGTCGACGTGCGCCACCGTGCGGAGCTCGGGCACATAGGAGAGCAGTTCGGCGGGCGTAATGGAGGGCGCGAGACCCCGACCCGTGGGTTTGGAGGCGATCGTGCCGCCCGTTGCAATGAGGAGGATATTTTTCATGGTTCTCACCGATGGATCTATGATGGATTATAATAACGTGGTATGGGGTTCGATATGGGGTTATGACGGGTTTTCTAAGGGCTCTTCGCGGACATGGTACCCTCAAACGCAGTCCCGCGGTGTGGTAGGCGCGTCATCCTGAGCCGTAATGGCAATACGAAGTCCTGCGCGGCTGTCCCCGAAGGATCCCGAAGAACGCAGTCCGACTGTTTGATAAACAGACCAAGCGTTCTAATACGTCATGTTGAGCGTAGTCGAAACATCACCTTGTTTATAATGCGGTGACCCTTCAACTACGTTCAGGGTGACGTAATTGGAAATGCCTTGGTCGTTCACACGGCCCCACCGCGGACATGGTACCCACGGAGATGGTCTGAACCCTTCTCACAAGATCTCCGTGAGGGAGAATTTTGTCTTGTCGCAGGAGGTGAGATAGTATTCAATGCCCGCCTTCTCCGCGCGGAGGGGAAAATATCCCGCGCCGTGCAGATGGCCGAACACCACCTTCTCCACCCCGTTCTTCTCAAAGAGCTCGGTGAACAGCGTGTCTTCCTTCTTCACCGAGAAGGGGGGGAAGTGGATGAGCGCGATGAGTCTGTCTCCCTCCCCTCTCACCCGCTCCACTTCGCGGAAGGCAAGGCGGAAGCGCTCGGCCTCGCGCAGATAGAGCTTCATGTCTTGCTCCTTGAAGTCGGCACTGCCCGGGCACGTCCACCCGCGGGAGCCCGCGATCACGACATTTTCAAAGCGGATACAGTCGTTCTGCAAGAAATAGAAGCGGGCGGGAGCCATGGCGCGGATACGGGAGATGCCGTTCCACCAATAGTCGTGGTTGCCGCGGATGAAGACCTTGCTCCCCGGGAGTTCCTCGAGGGAGCGCACGTCATACATGCCCTCGGCGAGTTTCATCCCCCACGAGGTATCGCCGCCGAGGAGAACAACGTCGTCCTCCGCGACCTTCCCGCGCCAATCGCTCTTGATCTTTTCAAAGTGACCCTCCCAGCCGGGGCCGAAGACGTCCATGGGTTTGTTGGCCATGCCGGTGAGATGGAGGTCGCTAATCGCCCACACCTTCATGCGACGATTATAGCATACTTCCGGGAAGAAATCAAGCGATTGTCTTTTCTTCCGCGAAGGAAAAAGGAGAGGCCCCGCCCCTCCCTTTCTCGTTTCTCATTGATAGGTTGTATACAAACCGTGGGCCGCCCCTCTCGCTGTCCCCGAGACCCACGCGAGGGGGTTGACCTCATACCGAGCCGTAGGCGAGCGTATCCTGAGCGAATTGGCACAATAGATGCGCATCAGCCAATGCTGATGTTTTTCATTGCTCTTGGTCGCTCAAGATTCACTCGGGCTTACGCCCTCGGAATGAGGGGCGGCGGTACGGAGTCGGATGCCTTGCCTTCCTCCTTGGGGAAGGTGCCCGCAGGGCGGATAAGGGGGCATATACGAAGTCCGACAAAAAGCTCCTCCTCGGGGAGGAGCTGTCACGCGTGAGCGTGACTGAGGTGGGGATACAACTGTTCCTTCCGCTTTTTTATTTTTATAAGACCCTTATAAGGTCGATCAATAGGGTCCCCACCCCCCTACCCCCCTCCCCAAGGAGGGGGCACGCTTCGATTGGGCTTTATCGGCTACTTCGCGCGGAGCGCGCAGGGCGGCCTTCGATGGGAAGCGTTATGAGTGGTCCTCACCAGTAGTGCCTTCCCCACCTTTGCCGCCGGAATAGGCATGCCTTCCATCAAGCTCATCCACACCGCCGGAGCCCTTGGAACCGCCGCTACCACTGCCGCCGCCTTTCCCTTTCGTAGTGGAAGCATTGGTACAGCTGGAGCAATTCTTGGTGAGATAGGAATCTCCGCCTTTACCGCCGGCTCCGCCGGAGCCATTCAAAGAATGATCAAACACAACTGTCCCTGCACCATTTCCGCCGTTGCCGCCTTTTCCTCCGTTGCCACCTGTACCGCCTTGGAAATAAACGGCCTTCGAGAGCGTGGGAACGCTGCCTTGCCCCGAGAGCTCGATACAGTAGCCGGCATTACCACCGTCACCACCCCGGCCCCCGTTGCCGGCATCATCTCTTGCATTACCCACATAGGGATTCCCGCCGCGGCCGCCGTCTCCGCCGTTTCCGCCATTGCCACCTGTCAAGGTGAGCGCGCTACCCGTGCGAATAAAATGAATACCACAGTCGTTGCAGGTAATGGCATTGCCTCCGTTGCCGCCCCGGCCACCGCCTCCGCCGTGACCGGCTACAGCATTGCCCTCTAAATTAGAGCCCTTTCCGTTGCCGCCGTTTCCGCCATTTCTGCCGTTGCCGCCCGTGATGGTGATGGCGCCCGTCATATAGATGAAAACCGACTGAGCCTTGACGCCGTCGCCGCCCCGCTGTCCGTTCCCGCCGCCTCCGCCATTATACTGATAATCTTTATCGTATTCATCAACGTTGTAGCTCGTGCCGCCTTCCCCTTCATAAGAGCCGTTTCCGCCCTTTATGGTGACATTCGACCCGGCATAGAGGTAGAAAGAGACCGTGGATGCCTCGATCGTCGCTGAGACCTCCGTATCGGTGCCCGTGACCTTCTCGCTTGTCAAAGTAAGGTCTGCCGTGCCGACAATGTTGAGCGTACCCTTGGGGATAGAGACAACGCTACCTGTCTCCGAATAGAAGTTATTGGCTGTACCGCCCGAACAGAGATAAACGGTGTTCACCGATGTGCTCATGAGAACGGGCTTAGAATTGGTGTTGCGTACCAAAACGTCGCAGAAGTAGATAAAGCAGGTCGAGAGCGATTGGTCCACCTGGAATGTGACGTTGTGATAGGTCATGTTAGACCTGCCAACAATACGGGTATATTTTGTCGCGAGGGTAATGGTCTTGCCGAATTCGTTGGGCAGGTCGCTCAAATCAAACACGACGTAATCTCCCTCTTGCGCGGAGACAACATCCGGTACAGCGGTCATTTCGGCCGGTTTCACGGTAGGTGCATCCTTGAAAAGAGCCTCCGTCTCCTGTTTGCCGCCGATGACGGTCTCACAGCGCGAGCAGGTAAGCCCATGTTGACCATAGTCATGCCCGAGCGCGGGAATGGGTGTGCGCTCCTCTACGATCTCATGGCAACGCGAGCATTCCTTGCCTCCCTCCCCGCCGTTTTCTGTGCAGGTGGGTTCGATTTTCTCGGGAATGAGCGAGGGAATGTGTCCCAAAGCCGTCTTTTGATCGCGGTTTTCCGTCGTGTGACACATGCTGCATTCGTATACGGTATAGCCCTGCTCCGTGCAGGTGGGTTCGACTGTATTCTTGGGATTCCATTTATGCTCGATTTTTTCAGTCCAGTTATCTTTCATTGTCCCCTTGCAGATCGAACAAACATACAGAGTGTAGCCCCTTTCCGTACATGTGGCATCGACAACCTTATCGGGCGAATATTGATGTGCGATCATATCCGTGTAAGTATCCGTCTTCGTGTCGCCGCAGACAGTACAAGTGTGTTTCTTATAGCCCTGCGACGTACAAGTGGGAGGAACGACCTCCTCCTTGTAGGTATGTGCGATCATGTCCGTATAAGTATCCGCATGCGTTTCGCCACACACAGTACAGATATGATTCGTGTAGCCCTTGGCCGTGCAGGTAGGCTGAACGACCTCCTCCCTATAATTATGTCCGGTGGCAGGGGCTGTCGTCTCCTGTTCGATATTTCCACAAACAGAGCAGGTACGTTTGATATAGCCCGCCGTCGTGCAGGTGGCAGATTGCGTCTCAACGACATATTGATGCCCCGCGGGAAGAGTTTCCGTCTTTTCGTCCCCACAAAAAGAACAACGCGATGTTTTCAGTCCCGCCACCGTACAGGTGGCAGGCTGCTCGGATTCTACAACATACTGATGTCCCGTCGCGGGAAGATTTTCCGTGGTCGATTCGCCGCAAACGGTGCAAGTTTTCGTGGTCGTGCCGGGTGTGGTACAGGTGGGCGCGACCGTTTTCGTGACATAGTCATGCCCGAGCGCCTCGATGGGCTCCTCAGTCACCCGTCCGCAGTCGGGACACTCTGTACGGCGCACACCCGCTCGGGTACACGTTGCCGTAATAGTCACCTTTGCTCTATCATGGTAACAAGTTTTGTCGCATGCCGAAACAAGACCCGCTCCGATGAGCAGACAAAAGAGTGAGATGAGAAGTGCGATGTATTTTCTCATATAAAAACTCCTTGCGCATTTTTCATTTTTATTATAATACACGAACGTGCGCTTGTCAACCGAAAATAAAAAAGGTTGCACCCCGCGCAACCTAAACTTTGCCTCCAAACTCCCGCAGTGGTGGGAAGCGCGCCATACCGAGGCGGCGGTGGGAAAGAGACCAAGCGCTCTATTACGTCATGTTGAGCCCCGTCGAAACATCACCGCAATATCGTGGTGGTAAGCGACGCCCCCCTTGCTGTCCCTGTAAGGGAAAGTGGCGCACTGTCCTTGTGCGCCGAAAGGGTTTCGTATGCAGTCCGCAGTGGTGGTAAGCGCGCACCCCCTTGCTGTCCCTGTAAGGGAAAGTACCCCGAGGCCCTTGCGAGGGGGGAAAGGGTTTCGTATGCAGTCCGCGTGGTGGTAAGCGCGTCATCCTGAGCCGTAATGATGATACGAAGTCCGACGCGGCTGTCCCCGAAGGATCCCGAAGAACGAAGTCCGACTGCTTGATAAACAGACCATGTGCTATGATCACGTCACCCTGAGCCATGTCGACCGCGCGAGGCTTCTATTGGTATTCCAAGCGCGACACGAGCCGTAGGCGAAGTAAGCATCACCGCATTATTAAGACTAAGGTGACCCTTCAACTACGTTCAGGGTGACGTAATTTAGAATACCTGTTTCGCTCACACAACACTTGGTCGTAGCAAGATTCTTCGCGGATGGGCAGTTCGCTCTCATTCTTTCTTTTTCGGCTACTTCGCGCTATGCGCTCGTGTCGACCTTAGTAGCACAATCAGAAGCCTCGGTCGGGCAGAATGACGCTCGGGTTGGGCTTGGTCGCCGAGGGTCGCTCAAACGAAGTCCGCGTGGTGGTAAGCGCGTCATCCTGAGGCGGAATGGCGATACGAAGTCCTACGCGGCTGTCCCCGAAGGATCCCGAAGAACGAAGTCCGACTGCTTGATAAACAGACCAAGCGTTCTAATACGTCACCCTGAGCAAGGTCGAAGGGTCACCGCATTATTAAGACTAAGGTGACCCTTCAACTACGTTCAGGGTGACGTAATTTAGAATACCTGTTTCGCTCACACAACACTTGGTCGTAGCAAGATTCTTCGCGGATGGGCAGTTCGCTCTCATTCATGCTCTATCGGCTCAGAATGACGCCTTGATTGGGCTCGGTCGGTCGAAATGATGCTCTAACTTTTTTCCCTCCAAACGCTTGACCGCACACCCCCTCTCTTGCTATAATATTTGAGAATAATCATCAAAGAGGTTTCATCATGGCAAATGTGACTATGGATAAGCTCGTCGCACTCTCCAAGGCGCGCGGCATCATCTTCCCCGGCAGCGAGATCTACGGCGGCATGGGCAATACCTGGGACTACGGCCCCGTCGGCGTCGAGATCAAAAACAATATCAAGCGCGCTTGGTGGAAGCGCTTCGTCACCGAGAGCGACAACTCCTTCGGCGTAGACGCCGCCATCCTCATGAATTCCCGCGTGTGGGAGGCGAGCGGCCACACCACGTCGTTCTCCGACCCCAAGATGGATTGCAAGCAGTGCAAGACCCGCCACCGCGCCGACAATCTCATCGAGACGCACAGCAAGGGGACGGTAAATCCCGATACCATGTCCAATGAGGAGATGGAAAAATACATCCAAGAGCACAAAGTGCACTGCCCCAACTGCGGCGGGTTCGACTGGACCCCCATCCGCACGTTCAACCTCATGTTCGAGACTTCGCGCGGCGTCACCGACGAGAGCCAGAACAAGATCTACCTCCGCCCCGAGACGGCTCAGGGGGAATTTGTAAACTTTCTGAACGTTCAGCGCACCACCCGTGCCAAGGTCCCCTTCGGCATCGCGCAGATCGGCAAGGCCTTCCGCAATGAGATCACGCCCGGCAACTTCATCTTCCGCACCATCGAGTTTGAGCAGATGGAGCACCAATGGTTTTGCAAGGAGGGCACGGACGAGGCGTATTACCAAGAGTTCAAAAAGCGCGCCTACGACTTCCTCATCGACCTCGGTTTCAAGCCCGAGCACCTTCGTTTCCATGACCACGACAAGCTCGCCCACTATGCGAAGGAGGCCTGTGACATCCAATATCTCTACCCCATGGGCTGGCAGGAGCTCAACGGCATCCACAACCGCACGGATTACGACCTTACCCGCCACCAGGAGTACTCGGGCAAGTCGCTCCAATATGTGGACCCCGTGAACGGCGAGCGGTACATCCCCTATGTCATCGAGTATTCGATCGGGGCGGACAGGCTCATGCTCGCGGTGCTCTCGGAGGCCTACGACGAGGAGACGCTGGAAAACGGCGAGGTGCGCAACGTCTTACACTTCCACCCTGCGATCGCGGCGTACAAGGCGGCCGTGTTGCCCCTGCAAAAGAACCTCGCCCCGCAGGCACGGGAGCTCTGGGCAAAGCTCAAAAAACATTTTTCCGTCATTTACGACGAGGCGGGCTCGATCGGCAAGCGCTACCGGCGGCAGGATGAGATCGGCACGCCCTACTGTCTGACGGTGGATTTTGACACTTTGGAGAACGGCACGGTGACCGTGCGCGACCGCGATACCATGGAGCAGCACCGCCTCACCCCCGACGAAGTCATCGCCTTCCTGCACGAAAAATGCAGTTTTTGAGGAACCCGCACAAAGCGCCCGCCCCCTTGCAGAGGTGACGAGAGGTCGCTCACACGGGCCTGTGGTGTGGTACGCTGTCATACCGAAAAGGGCAACGCCCTTTGAGTGTATCCCCTCATACGAAGTCCGACGAAAAGCTCCTCCTCGGGGAGGAGCTGTCACATCGTGACTGAGGTGGGGATCACAACTGTTTCTTCCGCTTTTACAAGGCCTTATGATTTTTTATAAAGCCGAATGAAAGCCGATCAATATCCCTGTCTTTCTTTATGAGGCTGGGCAAAATAGTCCCCACCCCCATATCCCCCTCCCCAAGGAGGGGGTGTCGCTTTTGTGAAGCCCCGCCGCAGACATGGTACCCTCAAACAATGTTCGTATTGTGGTAAGCGCGTCATCCTGAGCCGTCATGACGATACGAAGTCCGTGACGGCTGTCCCCGAAGGATCCCGAAGAACGAAGTCCGACTGTTTGATAAACAGACCATGCACTATATTACGTCACCCTGAGCTGTGTCGAAGGGTCACCTTATTATAAAACTGCGACCCTTCAACTACGTTCAGGGTGACGTTATTTAGAATACCTGTTTCGCTCACACGGGCTTGGTCGTAACAAGATTCCTTCGCGGATAAGCAGTTCGCTCTCATGCAAACCCTTTCGGCTCAGAATGACGCTCGGGTTGAGCTCGGTCGTGGTGGGAAACGCGTCATACCGAGCGCGGCGCCCTTACCGCGCGAGTGTATCCCCTCAAACGAAGTCGGACCCTCATACCGAGGGCGTAAGCCCGAGCGTATCTTGAGCGACCGGGCACAATCGTTTCTCATCAGCCAATGCTGATGTTTTCATAAAACTTGGTCGCTCAAGATTCACTCACCCCTTACGGGGTTCGGAATGAGGAACTCTGCACCAGCCCCGTCGCCACCCCCCCCCTACCCCCTCCCATGGAGGGGGCACGCTTTGAGTGGCCTCCCCTTACAGGCCCGCCAAGGGTCGCATTTTTCCCAAAAATTGTAAAGCGGTTAATAAAAATTTTTTTGTCATGAAAAAGTATGACAAAACGGTTGACATCCCCTCCCGCCGCCGCTATAATCTATATCGATAGAAAAAGGAGGTGGCGGCATGATCTGGTGGATCCGTTTGTTTTATTTTGCCCTCTCGGGGCTCGCGCTCATCCTCTATCTTCCCAAGCTCTTCGGCTTCCGCTTTGCCTTCAAAAAACCCGTCCGCTACACCGCTTCAGCCAAGCGCCGCATCGCACTCGTCGTCCCCGCACGCAACGAGAGCAAGATCATCGGCGACCTCTTTGCCTCCATCAAAAAGCAGGATTACGACGAAAATTTCTTCGACGTCTTCGTCATCGTCAAGGAGGAAAACGACCCTACGATCGCCATCGCCTCGGACATGGGTGCCTCCGTTTACGTCGTCAGCCAACAAACTTGCAAGGGCGACGCGCTCGACGGCTTCTTCAAAGCTCTCAAAAAAGAGCAGATGGCGCGCTACGAAGCCTTCGTGATCGTCGACGCCGACGCCGTGCTCGACCCCGCCTTTGTGAAGGAACTCAACAACGCGCTCGAGACGGATTACGACATCTTCCTCGCGCGCAAATATGCCAAAAATTTCCTCGGGGGGAAGGAGAACCGCAGCATTTTCTCCAACTGCTCGGCGCTCACATGGCCCATGATCGACGATCTCGGCAACACATACCGCATGGAGCGCGCCATTCCGCTCAACATGTGCGGGCAGGGCATGATGATCCGTCGCCGCATCATCGAAGACCTCGGCGGCTGGCCTTACCGCACCCTCACCGAGGACTACGAGCTCAAACTCGACTCGCTTCTGCGCGGCTACCGCTCGATGTTCTGCCCCTTCGCCATTCTCTACACGGAGGAGGCGCTCGAACACGGCGAGAACTTCACGCGTCGGCTCAGGTGGCTCACGGGGTACAAGCAGTGCGACAAAAAATACCGCGACAGGATCAAAAAGCAGGCGCGCGAGCGGGGCAAATACACGGCGGGGGAGCGGGAATACTTCTTCGGCCTCTTCCCGCCCATCCTCTTCTCGGTGACGACGGCGGTCACCATGGTCGCGGGCGTCGCGCTCACGATCTACTACCTCCTCTCGGGCGACCCGCTCTGGACAACGGCCTTTGCGGGATTCGTGGCGCTTCCCTTCATTGTGATGTACGTCCTGCTCTTCGCTTACGGCGTGCTTGCAATGTTCTCGTGCCAAGAGATGTTCCGGCCGCTCGGCGCGGGAGAACGCCTCGCCATGCTCTTTTACAACCCCTTCTACATGCTCGAATATTTCCCGATCTACGTGAAGAGCTGGTGGCGGGTGCGGCACGACAAGACCGACGATTGGAAGCCGACCGAACGGCTCGAATATAAGAACTTAAAATAAGGCAAGACAAAAAACGACGGGGGCATGTCCGCAGACACGCCTCCGCTTTTTCATTGTTTTGGGAATATTGATAGAAGCCGCCATCCTCTTGCTGTCCCTGTAAGGGAAAGTACCCCGAGGCCCTTGCGAGGGGGGAAAGGGTTTTGTATGCGACCAAGCGTTCTATTACGTCACCCTGACCGCGCGAGGCTTCTATTGGTATTCTAAGCGCGACACGAGCCAAAGGCGAAGTAGCTGTGTCGAAGGGTCACCTTAGTCTTAATAATAAGGTGATGTTTCGACAGGCTCAACATGACGTTATTAGAATGCCTTAACCCCTCAAACGAAGTCCATGTCGTGGTAAGCGCGCGCCCCTCTTGCTGTCCCTGTAAGGGAAAGTACCCCGAGGCCCTTGCGAGGGGGGAAAGGGTTTCTCGGCTTCCCCTATGGGGAAGCTGTCGAGCAAGGCGAGACTGATGAGGCCTCATCCGCCCTCATCCGCCCCTTACGGGGCACCTTCCCCAAAAGGGAAGGCAAGGGGGCGCTCACACGGGCTTGGGCGTTACAAGATTCTTCGCGGATGAGCAATTCGTTGAAATCCACTCCTGTTTGGCTCAGAATGACGCTCGGGTTGGGGTTGGTTGGGCAGAATGACGCTTTGATTGGGCTTGATAGAAACGACGTTCGCACACTCTCCGTTGCCGGCTATTTCTGCGGTCTTCTTCTGTCGGGCAGATATTCGAGCGGGGTGCCGTAGGCCGAGACGTAACATTCCCGCCAGAGGCGCTCCGCTTCCTCCTTCATCTTCTGCGCACGGGGACGGGGCGCAAGCGCTTCGTCCGGATACACCGCAGGCAGGATATGAATGCGCAGCTTTCGGACATGCCCCCCTCTGTTTCTGTCAAACGTGCAAAAAACAGGCAGGACAGGCACGTTGTATTTCACCGCAAAGCGAAAAGCTCCGTCCTTCATCGGGCGTGGTTTTTGATAGTTTGTCCACAGCGCCTGCTCGGGGTAGAAATTGACGATCTTCCCCTCTTTCAGCCGCCGCCCCATCTCCTCCTCGAATTTGCGCATGGCCTTGAGGTTCCCCCCGAGCGGCCACATGCCCCCGTGGCGGATGATGTGCCCCCCGAGTCCCTTCTTGTTGTTCCAAGGCGCCATCGTGTGGAAGCTCCCGAAGTGCCCCACCGCGTCGCGGATAAACAGCGTGTCGAGGTAGTTGAAATGGTTGCACACGGAGATCGCTCCCCCCTTCAGGGCGCGGCGGTTCTCCCGTCCGAGCGTCTTGGCCCCGTAGACGAGGCGGAGGAAGGGCGGGGCGAGCACGCCGAGCAGTGTACGCCAAAATCCCGTGAGCGGCCGCTCATACCACGGCTGGCGGTAATGATACCGCTCCGTCGGGGCAGACCAGTCCGTGCCGTAGGGAATGTAGTCGAGATCGAAGCGGCGGTACCCCTCCAACGTGTTTTGGATGCCGCGGATGACCTCCTGCTTGGTGCGCTTTTTGTGCTTCTTTTTCCCCATTACGCGCCGAATTCCTTCAAAAGCGCGTCGACGGTGGTGAGCTCGGCGCCGTAGACCTCTTTGAGATACTTGATGCCATAGACATAGTCCTCCTCCGTGAAGGAATCGGTGGCGTCGGTGGCAACGACGATGTTGTAGCCGAGGCAGTAGGCGTCGGCCGAGGTATGGCGGACGCACATGTGCGCGTGCAGGCCCGTCATGATGACGGTGTCAACGCCGAGCTCCCTGAGGAGCAGGTCGAGATCGGTGTGGAAGAAGCCGCTGTATCTGCGCTTGGGCACGACGTAGTCCTTGCCGCAGAGTTCGAGCTCGGGGATGACCTCGGCGCCCTTGGTCCCTGCGATGGCATGGTCCCCCCAAAGTTTGAGTTCATGGTCGACGCCCTTGATGTGCGCGTCGTTGCAGAAGATGACGGGCACCCCCGCCTTGCGCGCGCCGCGCAAAAGTTCAGCCGTCTTGGGCACGATGGCGAGCCCCCTGTCGCACTTCAAGGCACCCGTCACAAAGTCGTTGAGCATATCTACCACGAGAATGGCCGTCTTGTTCTTATCCATAATTGTCCTCCGAGCGGATTTTTCTTTCATTTTACGCCGCCGCCCCAAAAAAGTCAAGCAAAAGAGGCAGCTTTCGCCGCCCCTTTTGCTTTTAGGTGTTGTATGAAGTGTGAGCTATTTGAATACGGCCGCGATCAATCGAACGCGTCGATCTTGCGGAGCGCCCTTCTCTCCTCGCGCTTTTTGAGTTTCTCATACTCGCGCGCCTCGGCCTCGTCGGTAAATCCCTCGGCGTTCTCCTCCGTGTCCGCGGACTCGGCCTGCATCTCCTGCAAGGTCTGCTCGCCTTCCGCGTGCTCCTCGGGAGCGGGAAGCTCTTCTTCCTCGGGTTCCTCCAAGGCAGGAGCGGGCTGCGGAGCGCCGTAGTAGGGCCACCAAGGCTGGGACTGCGGCTGGGGCTGAGGTTGCGGCTGGGGCTGCGGCTTGAAGAAGTCGCTGTAATCGGGCATACAGTTGTTCATCTCGTGATAGGCCATCTTATAGGCACTCATCTGCGCCGCCATCTGCGAGCCCATCTGTGCCTCGACGCCCATGGCGCGATAGACCTCCTCGTAGGCCTTCTTCGTGCTGGCGAGGGACATCGGGTCATAGCCATAGCCGAAGAAGACGGGGATGCCGACCTTGGTCGCTTTGAGCGCGAACTCTACGGGCTCGGCCTCTGCGATTGCCCTGCCCTCGGGAGAGTTGGGGTTGACGCGCGGCTTCTCGGGCTCGGGTGCGGGCGCGGGCTGTTGCACATATTGTTGGACATATTGCTGTGCATACTGCTGCGCCTCTTGGGCCTGCCGTGCCTCCTGAGCCTGCTGTTGGGTATATTCTGCCGACTGCTGCGCGGCCTGCGCATACTGTTGCTGTGCCCCGTATTGGGCCTGTGCATACTGCTGCTGTGCGTCATTGGGGGCCTGCTGTTCCCCGTTGCCCTGTTGCGGGTAGATCTGGATGCCCGCGTTGGGATCGAGCACGGCCTGTACGGGCTGGGAGTAGCCGTAACCGGCGGCGGCATATTGGTTGGGGTCCGCCGCGGGGTATGCGGGCTGGGTGTAGCCGTAGGGCTGGCCGTAGCCGTAGACGGGCTGGGTGTAGCCATAGGGCTGGCCGTAGCTGCCGACCGTATAGGCGGGCTGGGGATAGCCGTAGACGGGTTGTTGGGCGGTATAACCGTAGGACTGCTGTGCGGTCAGCGGATAGACAGCGTTGGTCGCGACGGGGTTGCCGCAATTGTGGCAGTACACCTCATCTGCCTTCAGTTCCGCTCCGCATTTTTGACAGGTTGCCATAGAGTCCTCCTGATTTTCATGGTATTTCCCTTATAGCATACACCATTTCAAGAGAGTTGTCAACCCCTTCTGTTTGTTTTTTCATAAAAAAACCGAGGCAATCGTGCCTCGGTTTGGAAATTTTTTGTTTTATGCGATGCGATCGCACAGTCTGAGAGACTTATTTCTTGTTGATCTTGATGCCGAACCAATCTCTCACGGTGGCGATGCCGTCGTAGAGGAAGAGCCACACGCATGCGGCCGCCGCAGCGAGGACGGCGATGAAGCCGATCAGAACAGCTGCGATGCCGGTCTTCGGATGCGCGTCTTTTCCGCTGACGCCGAGGCCGATGCCGATGAAGCCGAAGAGGAACGCCGCAACGGTCACCACAATGCCCACGATGGTATAATCAAAGGCAAATGCGGCGATGAAGCCTGCCGTGCAGAGGATCGCGAGGATCGAGAACACGAGGCCGATGACGGAGCGCTTATCGCTGACGGGCACGGGCGCGGGTGCGGGGGTTTCCTCGGGCTCCGGCGTGAAGACGGGAGGGGGAGGCGGGAGCATGGGCGCGGGCTTGCGAGGAGGCTCGGGAGCGGGCGCGGGCATGGGATCGAAGACGAACATCGGCCCGTAGGGCGTGATCACGAAACTGCCGTTGAGGGGCGAGGGCGTGTACACGGGCTCTTGGCGGGCATTGCCGTCGGGGTAGATCCTATCCCAATCATTATAATGTCTGCAACGGGGGCAATACTTTTCCTCGTAGTGCATCTGAGTGCCGTCTTGTTCGCAGACGAGCGTTGCGGGGAGACCGCATTGCGGGCAGCAAGCCATGTTGCGCTCATATGTAATGCCGCAACGGGAGCAGGTGCGGCGGGGCGAACCGATGGCCGTATGGCAAGCGTGGCAATAGGTAGCGCCGGGTGCAAGGGGGATACCGCAGGTAGGGCAGATGATCTGGGCATTGCATGCGGGACGGGGGCATCTGCCGCCGTTCAACATCCATGCACGAAGGTCTGCGCCCTTCTTCGCCGCGCCTTGGGCATCTTTGCCTTCGTGCCAGACGCGGTCCTTGAGTTGTTCACCGCACTCGGGGCAGACAGCGGGATATTTCTCGCTCCTGAAATTCCGTTCGCGCAGTTTTTCGATCTTCTTGTCGGTTTCTGCCATTTTTCCTTCCTCCGCTCGGGGATTAGTTGATGATAAAGTACCTTTTTATCGAATCATATATAGAATACACCATAAATTGTAACTTGTCAACCGTTATTTTTGAAAAACCTAAAAAAATTTTTCCCTGCGGCGGATTTCTGCAAAACTTTTTACCTTTTCCGCCCCATCTTTCCCATTTTATAGATATATAGGTATTTTTTGGGGGGAAAATACGCGAACTGTGTTGTGGGAAACGGAGCAAGCGCTATATTACGTCATGCTGACCGCGCGAGGCTTCTATTGGTATTCTAAGCGCGACACGAGCCAAAGGCGAAGTAGCATAGTCGAAGCATCACCGCATTATCGTTGTGGTAAGCGAACGCCCTCTTGCTGTCCCTGTAAGGTCGCAAAACGCATTTCTCGCACATCAGCACAGTGTGCTGTGGGCGGCGTTTGCGGTGAGTGAGCGCATCGGAAGGCGCGAACGGTGACCGAACGCGCGAGGCTTCTATTGGGATTCCAAGCGCGACACGAGCCGTAGGCGAAGTAGGGCAGGACTCTACCTGCCCGAGACAGTGGCGCACTGCCCTTGTGCGCCGAAAGGGTTTCTCCTCCTCATCCGCCCTCATCCGCCCCTCATCCGCCCTACGGGCACCTTCCCCAGAAGGGAAGGCAAGGGGGCGCTCACACAGGCTTGGTCGTAATAAGATTCTTCGCGGATGGGCAGTTCGCTCTCATGCATGCTCTATCGGCTCAGAATGACGCTTTGGATGAGCTTGGTCGGGCAGAATGACGCTTCGATTGGGCTTAGGACATGGTAGTGGTAAGCGCGTCATCCTGAGCCGTAATGGCAATACGAAGTCCGACGCGGCTGTCCCCGAAGGATCCCGAGGTACGAAGTCCAACCCTCATACCGAGCCGTAGGCGAGCGTATCTTGAGCGAAAAGGCACAATACTTCCTCATCAGCCAATGCTGATGTTTTCATTGCACTTGGTCGCTCAGGATTCACTCCCTCGGCTCTGCCTCGGTCGGAATGAGGGGCGGGGGTACGTAGTCCGTGATGCTTGATGAACAGACCTTGCTCTCTATTACGTCATGTTGAGCCCCGTCGAAACATCACCGCATTATCGTTGTGGTAAGCGAACGCCCCCTTGCTGTCCCTGTAAGGTCGCAAAACGCGTTCTCGCACATCAGCACAGTGTGCTGTGGGCGGCGTTTGCGGTGAGAGAGCGCATCGGAAGGCGCGAACGGTGACCGAACGCGCGAGGCTTCTATTTGCAATTCCAAGCGCGACACGAGCCGTAGGCGAAGTAGGGCAGGACTCTACCTGCCCGAGACAGTGGCGCACTGCCCTTGTGCGCCGAAAGGGTTTCTCCTCCTCATCCGCCCTCATCCGCCCCTCATCCGCCCTACGGGCACCTTCCCCAGAAGGGAAGGCAAGGGGGCGCTCACACAGGCTTGGTCGTAATAAGATTCTTCGCGGATGGGCAGTTCGCTCTCATGCATGCTCTATCGGCTCAGAATGACGCTTTGGATGAGCTTGGTCGGGCAGAATGACGCTTCGATTGGGCTTAGGACATGGTAGTGGTAAGCGCGTCATCCTGAGCCGTAATGGCAATACGAAGTCCGACGCGGCTGTCCCCGAAGGATCCCGAGGTACGAAGTCCAACCCTCATACCGAGCCGTAGGCGAGCGTATCTTGAGCGAAAAGGCACAATACTTCCTCATCAGCCAATGCTGATGTTTTCATTGCACTTGGTCGCTCAGGATTCACTCCCTCGGCTCTGCCTCGGTCGGAATGAGGGGCGGGGCACGGAAGCTCCCCCCTCGCTGTCCCTGTAAGGGAAAGTGGCGCACTGCCCTTGTGCGCCGAAAGGGTTTCTCCTCCTCATCCGCCCTCATCCGCCCCTCATCCGCCCTACGGGCACCTTCCCCGGAAGGGAAGGCAAGGGGGCGCTCGCACGAGCTTGGTCGTAGCAAGATTCCTTCGCGGATGGGCAATTCGCTCTATTTTTTCTTCGTTGGCTCAGAATGACGCTTTGGATGAGCTCGGTCGGGCGGACACGATCCCCTCTTACGCAGTCCGTGTTGTCGTCGCGCTCTTCTCTACCCCTCACTCGCTGCCGGGGAGGGCGTAGAGGTCGAAGGCGTCGTCCACGTCGAAACTCTCCCCCTCGTCAAAGGCCGCCAGCTTGGATACGGAGACCTCATACGCGGTCATGGTCACCGTCTCGGTGTCCGAAAGCCGCTTCTGATACTCCCTGCTCTGGATGCGCCCCGAGAGCGCGACCCTGTCTCCCACCTTGAGATTTTGCACGAACCGCGCGTTCCTCCCCCACGCGATGCAGGGGATGTAATCCGACTTATTATAGGCCCTGTTCACGGCAAGAAGAAGGTCGGCGATCTCGCGGTTGAAGGGCGTCGTGCGGTAGACGGGCGGCTTGCAGATGTAGCCCGAGAGCACGACGGAGTTGGGATTCCTGTCCCCCGTCTCCTGCACGAGTTCGCGCACGAATACAGTCAGCATGAGCCTGCTGCGGCCCCCTTCGAGCTTGTTGTAGCTGCGGAATTGCCCCACCGCGCTCAGAATGCTCCCCGGTTTGAGTTCGCCGCCCTTGATGAGCCGCTCGGAGACGGTCACGGGGAGGATGTCGGCCTGTCCCGATAGACGCATGACCTTAACGAACAATTCGTAAAATCCCTCGCCGTAGACCTCGTGGGAGAAGGTCGCCTCGGAGACGATCTCCCCGCAGATGTACACCTTGTTGTTCTTTTCTGTGTTGTAATCCATGTATCTTTGTACCTCCAAAGTATTTCCGAACAGTCATTCGCGGACATGGGTGGCTCCTTTTCTGTCTTCATGAGAGAAGTTGCCCTTCCGCGGGATGGATCTTCATATTGATTTCTAAGCCGCGCCCCTCGGGATCTGCCGCCCCGTGTGATCGATGGTGTAGTTCTCGCGGTAGATGAGTTCCCCGATGGGCACGAACTCGAACCCGTTCGCCCGCAGGGTGTCGATGATGACGGGCAGGGCCTCGGCGGTGTGCAGGCCGTTGTTGTGCATGAGGATGATACTGCCGCTCTTCGTGCGCGAGGCGATGCGCTCGACGATGTCCGAAGCCGAGAGGTTTTTCCAGTCGAGAGAGTCGACGTCCCACTGGATGGGATACAGGCCCATGGCGCCCGCGGTGTCGATGACGAGGTCGTCGTAGTCGCCGTAGGGAGGGCGGAAGAGCTCGACGTCCTTGCCCGTGAGGTTTTCGATGGCGGCCGAGGAGGTCTCGAGTTCCTTTTGGATCTCGGCCTCGGTGAGGCGGGACATGTAGGGATGGGTGGCGCTGTGCGTGCCGATCTCGTGGCCCGCGGCGGCGATCTTTTTCACGTATTCGGGGTATTTTTCCGTCCAGAACTGCACGGTGAAGAAGGTGACGCGCACCTTTTCGGCGGCGAGGGTGGCGAGGAGGGAGTCGGTGTAGTCGACGCCCCACGCGCAATCGAAGGAGAGGGCGACTTTGTTGTCGCTGCGCTCGACGCTGTAAATGGGGAGGGAGCGAGCGCCGCTATAATAGACTTCGGCGGCACCCGCAGCGTAGGCGGCACCCATGCCCGCAACAGCGGCGAACAAAAGCGCGCAGGCGAGCAAAAGGGACTTAAGACGCAGAGTGATGAATTTCATCGGATGGCTCCTCTATGATATGATTTTTTTCCGCAACAAATTTGGAGAATACGGTCGAATTTTCGCCTGTTTTGACGAAACCGCCCCTTAAACGAAGTCCGCGGTGTGGTAAGCGACGCTCCCCTTGCTGTCCCTGTAAGGGAAAGTACCCCGAGGCCCTTGCGAGGGGGGAAAGGGTTTCTCTCCTCATCCGACCTCATCCGCCCCTTACGGGGCACCTTCCCCAGAAGGGAAGGCGAGGGGGCGCTCAAACGAAGTCCGCGGTGGTGGGAAACGCGTCATCCTGAGCCGTAATGACGATACGAAGTCCGACGCGGCTGTCCCCGAAGGATCCCGAAGAACGAAGTCCGACTGCTTGGGAAACAGACCATGCGCTATGTTACGTCATGTTGAGCGTAGTCGAAACATCACCTTGTTTATAATGCGGTGACCCTTCGACACGGCTCAGGGTGACGTAATTGGGAATGCCTTGGGCGCTCACACGGGCTCGGTCGTAGCAAGATTCTTCGCGGATGGGCAGTTCGCTCTATTCCATGCCAATGCGGCTCAGAATGACGCGCGCGGAGCGCGCGGACGCTCCGATCGGGTTTGGGCGGCAATCAACTTCGCGCAGGGGCGCCAAGGAGCTCTCTTATACCCGCATGACCTTAAACTATCTTATTCCGCCCTACCCGGCCTTTATGTCTGTCCGCATAAAAGCAGGCCGCGGGCGGCATACTCCTATCATGAAAAATGTCTCCGCCGATCTGGAACGCTCCAAAGAGGCACTCAAAAAAATGCTCCCCGCCGACGATTTCCTCACCTTCGAGTTCGCTTCCCCCAAGCTCTCCTTCTGCGTCCTCTTCGCCGACCCCCTCACCGACAAGGATCTCCTCGGCGAGCAGGTCATCCGCCCCCTCCGCCAATACACGGGCGCACCCCGCGCAGAGGAGGTCTTAAAGGCCCTCTCCTCCCCCGAAGCCAAGACGGAAAAGTCCCTCGAAAAACTCGCCGAAGAAGTGCTCATCGGCAATCCCGTCGTCCTCTTCTCGGACATGGATATGGGCGTTGTCGTCGGCACCAAAAAAATTCCCGTCCGCGCGATCGCCGAGCCCCCGACGGATGTGACCCTCAAAGGCCCCCGCGAAGGCTTCATCGAGGACTTCAAGACCAACACCGCTCTCATCCGCCGCCGCCTCAAAACGGGCGAGCTCAAAATCGATACGACCGACGTGGGCCGCCGCTCCTCCACCACCGTCGCCGTCTGCTATCTCGAGGGAACGGCACCCAAGGCCACCGTGGAGGCCGTCAAGCAAAAGCTCCAAGGAATCGACATCGACATCATCCCCGATTCCTCCTACCTCACCCACTTTCTCGCCTCCCGCCCCTACTCCCTCGTCAAACAGGTGGGCACGACCGAAAAGCCCGACATCTTCTGCGCCAAGCTCGCCGAGGGCAGGGTGGGTCTCATCGTGGACGGCTCCCCCATCGCCCTGACCGTGCCCTATCTGCTCATCGAGGACTTTCAATCGAGCGAGGATTACTTCGTCCCTCCCTATCGCGCCACGTTCACCCGCCTCCTGCGTCTCTTTGCCCTCCTCGTGGCCATTTATCTGCCTGCATTCTACGTCTCCGCACAACTCTTCAAATTACAGCTGTTCCCCGTAAAGCTGCTTTTGACAATTGCGGGGAGCATCCGCGACATCCCCTTCTCCCCCTCCCTCGAAATGCTGCTCGTCCTGCTCGTCTTAGAGGTTTTGAACGAGGCCTCCATCCGCATGCCCAAATACGTCGGCATGGCGCTCTCGGTGGTGGGCGCGCTCGTGCTCGGGGAGACGGCCGTCTCGGCGGGATTTGTCTCCACGCCCGCCATCATCATTATCGCCTTCTCGGGCATCGGGCTGTATGCCGTCCCCAACCTCATCGAACAGACGAGCGTTCTCCGCCTCGCCATGCTGTTGGTCGCGGGCAGCGTGGGCACCTACGGCGTCCTCCTCGCCACGGCCTTCGTCATCCTCTATCTCGTCACCACGGAGAACTTCTCCGCACCCCTCGTCGCGCCCTTCTCCCCTTTGCGCGGGCGGGATCTGAGGGATTCTCTCATCAAATACAACCTCGGCTCTCTCGAAATGCGGCCGCAAACGCTCAAAAGTCCCAATAGAAGGAGGCTCTCATGAATAAGATCTCCGCGCGCCAATTGCTCTTCTTCCTCGCCTGCGTGGCCCCTGTGGGCAAGATCGTCCTGCTCCCCGCCCGCCTCGCCGATACTTCGAAGAACGACCTTCTCTTCCCCCTGCTCGCCGCCTACCTCTTGCAGGCCGCGGCCGTCTTCTGCACCCTGCTCGTTGCAAAGCGCGGCATGAGCTTTGCAGAACTGCTCGAAAATACCTTCGGGCGCGTCGTATCCAAGATCCTGCTCACCGTCTTCGCCCTCTTTCTGCTCTTTGCGGGGCTTTTGCCCGTGCTCGAACAGAAGGTCATGGTGCAGTCCGTCTTCTACGACACCCTGCCCTCTCTCGTGGCCTTTGCCCCCTACTTCCTGTTCGCCGTCTACGTCCTCTCCAAGCCGCTCGCCTCGCACGGGCGGGTGTGGGACATCTTGGCCCCGCTCGCCATCTTCGGCCTTGCCGGGATCTTGGTGCTCTCGGCCGCAAGCGCAGACTTCTCCGCCCTCGCTCCCGTCGGCGCCGCAGGGCAGAAGGGCTTTTTCGAGGGTACCATGTCCGCAATGGCGTGGTTCTTCGACGCCGCGCTCCTCCTGCCGCTCCTCGGAAAATTCGACTATGAAAAGGGCCTCGCGTGGAAGGGGACCCTGTGCTACCTCGCGGGCGGGGCAGCCGTATTGCTGTTCACGGCCATCTTTTGGGGCATCTTTCAGGAGACCGCGCCCAACCAGCTCTTCGCGTTCACGGTGACGTCGCGCTACTTCCCCGGGGTCACCACGCTCGGGCGCATCGACTATCTCTTCATCTTCGCGCTCGCCCTCGTGATGGCCTTCTACGTCACCCTGCCCCTGCAGGGGAGCATCGAGTGTGCGCTCGAGGCATACGGCCGCCCGCGCTATCTCCCCACCCTGCTCGCGATCGGCGTGACGGCGGTCTTTCTGACCCTCGACGTCCTCCTCGACTACCGCTTTACCGAGGTGCTCGACGGCGTTACGAAGTGGGCATTCTGGGTCATGCCCCTGTTCTCCGTCGTCATCCCGCCGCTTTTGTTACTTTTGAGGAGGCGTCGCCGTGCGGTTTAAGAGATTCTTGCAGACAGTCCCCATGAAGCTGTGGCTCATCCTCACGGCGGTCGTGCTCTTTGCCTTTTTCTCCAACGATTTCGGGCTCGTGGACATCCAGAAGACGGCCATCATCCTCGCCGCAGGCATCGACAAGACGGACGAGGGTTTCTCCGTGACGGCGCAGATCGCCGTACCTAAGGGCAGCGACCGCACGACGGGCGGGACCTCCTCGGTGGAGATCCAAGCGGAGGGCGAGACGGTATCCGACTGTATCTCCCTCATCTTCTCCAAGACGGGGTGGGTGCCCAAGCTCGTCTTCTGCGACCTCATCGTGCTCGGGGAGGACGCCGTAAAGGAGGAGGACATCATCTCCCACCTCAACTACTTTTTGCGCAACGACTACATGCCCGATTCCTGTCTTCTCGCCGTGTGTGAGGGCAAGGCGGGCGAGCTCATCTCCTCCACGAGCGCCATCGACGACGCCTCCTCCCTCGCCATCGAGAAGCTGTTCTCCGAGGCGGCCGTGAAATCGGGGAGGGTCCTCACCAATACCTTGAAGGACTTCGCCATCGACTACTACGGCGTCTCCAAGTGCAGTTATCTCCCCTATGTGCGCATGGAGGAGCAGGAGGGCGGGCAGAACGACAGCCAGACCGCGGCGGGGGGAAGCGGCAGTAGCGGCGGCAGCGGCGGTAGCGGCGGCGAAAAACAGCAGATCTACAGCGCAGAGCAGACCGCGCTCTTCAAGGAGGGGCGGATGGTCGGGCTCCTCCCGCAAGAACAGACGCTCGCGCTCAGCCTGCTCGAGGGAAATGTGTTTACGGGGACGTTCAACGCAAAGGACGGTACCATGCCCGTAACACTGACCGTCGTACGCAATGAAGGGGGCGTGAAATTGGACAGCGCGCATGCCCCGAAGGCCGAGCTCTCGCTCTCGGTGACGGTGCGCCTGTGTTGCCGCGGGGTGACGGCGCCCGTGGAGGACATTGCCTCGGATTCCGTCTCGCCGAAGATCTTGGAGAGCGCAAAGAAGACGCTGACGGGCTATGTGCAGACGCTTTGGGACATGGGCAAGGAGAGCGGGTGCGACATTTTCGGGCTGACCCGCATGCTCTACCGGAGTTCGCTGAAAAAGTATGAGGAGTGGAAGGACGTCCTGCTTTCGGCCGTCACGCCGGTGATCGAGACAGAGGTCCTCTCGATGAAGTGACCGCATCCGCGGGTACCATGTCCGCGACCAAGGGTTGAGCGACTCTTGGCGCCCCTGTAAGGGGAGCTCCGCCAATGCCCTTTCGGCGGTGAGGGGTTTCGAGCGCGATTGGGCCCATCCCGAGCGTCATTCTGCCCGACTAAGCTCATCCAAAGCGTCATTCTGCCCGACTAAGCTCATCCAAAGCGTCATTCTGCCCGACCGAGGCTTCTGATTGTGCTACTAAGGTCGACACGAGCGCGTAGCGCGAAGTAGCCGAAAGGGTTTGTATGAGAGCGAATTGCCCATCCGCGAAGAATCTTGCTACGACCAAGCTCAATCGAAGCGTCATTCTGCCCGACCGAGGCTTCTGATTGTGTTACTAAGGTCGACACGAGCGCGTAGCGCGAAGTAGCCGTAACAGTTTGAATGAGAGCGAACTGCTCATCCGCGAAGAATCTTGCTACGACCAAGCCCGTGTGAACGACCAAGGCATTCCAATAACGTCACCCTAAGCTGTGTCGAAGGGTCACCTTAGTCTTAAAATGCGGTGATGCTTCGACGGAGCTCAGCATGACGTAATGGAACACATGGTCTGTTTCCCAAACAGTCGGACTTCGTTCTTCGGGATCCTTCGAGGACAGCCGCGACGGACTTCGTATTATCATTACGGCTCAGGATGACGCGCTTACCACAACACGGACTGCGTATGAGGGGATACACTCAGCCCCTTATGGGGCTTCGGTATGACAGCGTAGACCTAAGTCTCATCCTCACAGCACAGTCTGCTGATTCAGTCGCTTCCCTCCCAATAAAAAAATTTGCGAAAAAACCCAAAAAATTTTTCCCAAAACTATTGACAGATAAAAAATCCATGCTATAATAAAGGTACAAAAAGAAAATAACTTACAAAAAAAGTTATTTTCAAACAAGGCGGGAAACTCCGATGGACAGATAACTGGAAACCGGACGCAGCTGGTAGCAGACGGGAAAGTTTGTAAACAGGGCACCGCTGATGCGGTGTAGCCCGCATCGCCATATCGGGAGGTACGCGATATGAGAATCTTTCAGAGCTTGAAGATCAAGTAGGAGGAGGACACACCAATGTACCCGGATATGATAGGGGCGGAAACGTAAACGAGACATCCGAACGACACGCGATGAGTTGTAATCCCGCGTAGGGTCGAGGACCAAGGCACTGTGGATGTCGGCGCACGCCAGCCCCTCCACAACTGAATTAAGAAATAGATCCCCCCGTGCGGTTGCGCGGGGGTTGTTTTTTGCTGTTTTTCTTGTGCGGAGGGGAACGCGTCATCCTGAGCCGTAATGACGATACGAAGTCCGACGAAAAGCGCCTCCTCGGGGAGGAGCTGTCACATCGTGACTGAGGTGGGGATACAACCGTTCCTTCCGCTTTTTATAAAGAAAACCGATTGAATTTCATAAGGAAGGGCGATCGTAGCCCCACTCCCCTACCCCCCTCCCCAAGGAGGGGGTAACGCTTCGATTGGGCCCCGTCGCAGACATGGTACCCTCAAACGAAGTCCGTGTGGTGGTAAGCGACGCCCCTCTTGCTGTCCCTGTAAGGAAAGTGGCGCACTGTCCTTGTGCGCCGAAAGGGTTTCTCCTCATCCGCCCTACGGGCACCTTCCCCAGAAGGGAAGGCAAGAAAACCCCTACTTCGCGCGGGGCGCTCGTGTCGATTTTAGTAGCACAAATAGAAACCTCAATCGGTCACCGCCGAAAGGGCATCGGTGGAGCTCCCCTTACAGGGGCGCCAAGGGGGCGCTCACACGAGCTTGGTCGTAGCAAGATTCTTCGCGGATGAGCAATTCGCTCTCATACATGCTCTTTCGGCTCAGAATGACGCGCGCGGAGCGCGCGGGACGCTTTGATTGGCCTCGGTCGGGCAGAATGACGCGCGCGGAGCGCGCGGGACGCTTTGATTGGCCTCGGTCGGGCAGAATGACGCGCGCGGAGCGCGCGGGACGTATACACGATCCCCGTCGCCACTCCACCCCTCCCATGGAGGGGCACACTTGGATCGGGGGTGTTCGCAGACATGGTATTCACGATCCCTCTACACACTTCGCGCTTTTCCGTCAAAACAGGCCGTGATGCGCGGAGGTTTTTTCATTATAATTCTTTCATTATCATGGGGAACGTCCCCACGGGGGCCTGTATGAAAAAAATTCCGCGCCTGCATCTCTCCTTCGCATCCCTCCTCAAATATCTCCTCCTCTGCGCCGGCATGCTCCTTTGCAATTTCGCCCTCCCCTTCCGCGAGCCCCTTTCCTTCGCCCTCCTCTTTGCCGCGCTCAGCCGTCTCGATCCCTTCCTCTCATGCGGTGCCTATCTTCTCGCCTCCGCCGCCGCGCTCTCCCTTTCCGCCTCCCTCTCCGCCGCCATACAGGCCTGCTTTTTGCTTCTTTGCTACGTCATCTCCCGCCGCTTTCACCGCGAGCCCGGGCCCGAACGCCTTCTCTATGCCGCCGCGGCCCAGCTCCCCTTCCTCTTTCTCTTCCCCCACGACGGCTATGGATTCCCGCTCTCGCCCCTCCTCCAAAAGCTCGTCATTGCCGCCGCCATCCTGCTCCTCTGCGTCCTGTTCGACGGCGCGCTCTCTGCCCTTCTCACCCGTGTTTTCCGCACCCGTTTGGATCCCGCAGAACTCACGGAACTCGCTCTCCTGTGGCTCGTCGCGGGCATGGGTGCCCTCTCTGCGGTCGGTGAGGAGTTTTTCTATGCCGTATCCCTCTTTCTGCTCCTCGGCGGCGTGGTGCTTTTGCGAAGTGCTGCGTCCGTTCCCTTTGCCGCCGTGCTCTCCCTCCCCCTCTGCCTCTTCTCCCGCGCCGTCTCCCCTCTCGCCGAGTTCGTCATCTATGCCTCCGCCGCCCTCCTGCTCCGCCCGTACGGCAAGACGGCTTCCTCCCTCGCTCTCCTTTTTAGCTATGCCGCCGCGCTCGCCCTCAAGGGGGTCTATGCCCTCGGCATCCTCCAAATCCTGCTCTCCCTTCTTTCATGCCTTGTGCCCGTTCTGCTCTTTATCTGCATCCCCGACGCCGCCCTGCGCAAACTCGACAAGACGCTTCTCTTCTACCGCGAGCGCACCCTCCCCCGCGTCGCCTTAAACCGCTCCCGCCGCGCCGTGGGGGAACAGCTCTACGAGGTCTCGTCGCTCTTCCGCGAGATCGCGCTCGCCTTCCGCATGCAGGACCGCCCCTCCGTCACCGCCGCGCAGATGAAGGCAAAAGTACTCTCCGAGCTGTGTGAGACCTGCCCAAACAGGCATGTCTGCGAGAGTTACGGGGTCTTTGACGCCCTCGACAAGCTCATCGCGGTGGGCCGTGCCAAGGGCCGCGTCAACCTCATCGACCTGCCCTGCGACCTCTCCGCCCACTGTATCAACACGGCGGGGATCCTCTTTTCCCTCAACAACCGCCTCGCCGAGTATGCCCGCGTCGACCTCGAGCTCGAGACTGCGCGCGAGGGCCGAAAACTGCTCGCCGAACAGGCACAGGGGATCAGCGAAGTCTTGCAGAGCATCGCCCTCGAACAGAGCGAGGAATACGTCTTCTCGGACGGGGAACGGCGTCTTGCGGCCGCTTTGGCGCGCGAGGGCCTGCTCTCCTTTGAGATCTTTCTCTACGGCGAGGGGGAGCGCTTTACCGTCTCCCTCACCCTTGACGAGGCCGCGAGCGGGAAAAAGGTGTGCCGCATTGCGGAAAAGGCGCTCGGCGTGCCCCTCTCCCTCTCGGAAAAATTCACCCTCACCGAGGGCCGCGCCTGTTTTCTCCTCAAAAGAAAGCCCGTCTACGACGCCTCCTTCGGCGTGGCGGCGAGGACCAAGGCGGGTGAACTCGCGAGCGGGGACACGCACTCCTTTTTGAAGATCGACGAGCGACGGTTCATCGTCGCGCTCTCCGACGGCATGGGCAGCGGGGAAGCGGCACGGGCCGTCTCCGACAGGACGCTCTCCCTCCTCGAGAGTTTTTATAAGGCCAAAATGCCCTCCGAGACGGTGCTCGCGACCGTCAACCGCCTCATCGCCTATTCGACCGAGGAGACCTTCTCCTGCCTCGATCTCGCAGCCGTAAACCTCGACACGGGGGTGGCCGACGTCGTCAAGATCGGCTCGCCGGCGGGGTTCGTGCTCTCGGGGGAGACGTTGCAGGTGCTCGAAGGGGAATCGCTGCCCATCGGGGTCTTGGATACGGTCCACCCCACCTGCCTGCGCGTAGAGCTCAAGGCGGACGACTTTCTCATCTTCATGAGCGACGGCATCCCCGCTGCGTTCGGGTCCTCCTCCGACCTCTGCGCCTACCTCTCGCGCCTGCACCCCCTCAACCCGCAGGCCCTTGCGGAGGAGATCCTCGGCGCCGCCCTTGCCCGGTTCCACGGCGTCGCGGAGGACGACATGACGGTGGTGACCGTCAAGCTCACCGCCGCTTGAAGAGACGCCGTCCGCGGGTACCATGTCCGCGACGGGGCTCATGCGTTGTTCTGAATCGTGGACTCGGTTTGAGGGGATACACTCACGCGGCAAGGGCGCCGCGCTCGGTATGACACGCTTACCACAATCGCGCCCAAGCCCAACCCGAGCGTCATTCTGAGCCATGTGAGTATGGCTTTCATCGAATAGCCCATCCGCGAAGAATCTTGCTACGACCAAGTATCGTGTAAGCGATAGTCGGACTTCGTTCTTCGGGATCCTTCGGGGACAGCCGTGTTGGACTTCGTATTGTCATTCCGCCTCAGGATGACGCGCTTACCACAACGCGGACTTCGTATAAGGGGATACACTCAGCCCCTATGGGGCTTCGGTATGACACGCTTACAACCACGGCAACCAAGCCCGTGTGAGCGAACCCTTGGCGCCCCTGTAAGGGGAGCTCCGCCGATGTCCTTTCGGCGGTGAGGGGTTTCTCATACATAGAACCGTAGGACAGAAACCCTTTCCCCCCTCGCAAGGGCCTCGGGGTACTTTCCCTTTCAGGGACAGCAAGGGGGGGGGTGCCCTTCATCAAACAAAACAAAAAACGCACCGCGAAGGGTGCGCTTTTCAGAAACAGATCCGTTTACTTGATGTACTTTTTGAGTTCCTTGACGACCTGGTCGGCAATGTAGCGGCAGCCGCGGTGCGTCGGGTGTACGCCGTCCACCGAGAACTGCTCGGGCGCAATGTCCTGCGTGACCCCCGTGAAGATCTCGTCCATGCGGATGACGGGCAATTTTTCCCGCTCGGCGATCTCGTCAATGATGGCGTTGAATTTGTTTAGATAAGGCCGTACCCGCGACATGCCCCCCATGTTTAATGCGTAGGGCTGCAACAGGATGAGCGCGGCGCCCGATTCCTTGACGGTCTTCACGAGGCTCTCGTAGCGCGCCCTGAAGTCCTCGGCCGTCACCTCGACGCCGATGAGAAAGCGGTGCCACGCGTCGTTGATGCCCACTTGCAGGATGACGACGTCGGGCTTTTCGTCGATGACGTCGGTTTGGATGCGCGCGAGGAGCTGTTCCGTGCGGTCGCCGCCGACGCCGCGGTTGAGGATGACGAACTCGTTGTCGGGATACAAGAGCCGCAGTTTGCCCGCAGCGATCTTGACGTAGCCCGCCCCGAGGTCCTTTTCGTCGAACAGGTCTCTGCCCGCCTCGGAGATGGAGTCTCCGAAGAAGATGATTTTCATAAATACCCCCTTATTTTACGAATTTATCCCGGTAACGCTCGAGGCACTTTTTGACGATCTCCACGGCTTCGTCGCGGTGGGCGATCTCCTTTACGGTCGTCTTTTTGTGTTCGAGCACCTTGTAGACTTCGAAGAAGTGCATCATTTCGTCGAAGATGTGCTTGGGAAGTTCGTGGATGTCGTAGTAGTTGTTGTAGGTCGGATCCTTGTGCGGGATGGCGATGATCTTCTCGTCGAGGGAGCCGCCGTCGATCATCTTGATGACGCCGATGGGATAGCAATTGACGAGCGTCATGGGATAGATGGTCTCATTGGTGAGCACCAGAACGTCGAGCGGGTCGCCGTCGTCGGCATAGGTCCGCGGGATGAAGCCATAGTTGGCGGGATAGACGGTGGAAGTATAGAGAACGCGGTCGAGTTTGAGGATGCCCGTCTCCTTGTCGAGCTCATATTTTGCCTTACTGCCCTTGGGGATCTCGATGAGTGCCTCGAAGGAATTGGGTTTGATGCGTTCCTCGCTGATGTCGTGCCAAATATTCATGCTTGTCCTCCGCATTCATTTTACCACATTTGCGGGGTGGGTGCAATACATGCAAATAAATTTTTCCGAAAAATTTTCCCGTTTGGCAACAAATATACTTTGACAACGGCGCGGAATTGTGGTATATTGTAGAGGAAGCGGCATTGAGCAAGGACTCGGCCGCGGAGATCGCCCTATTGGAATCGAGCCATGCAGAAGTACCCAAGAGGCTCAAGGGGCTCCCCTGCTAAGGGAGTAGTACCTGTGAAAGGTAGCACGAGTTCGAATCTCGTCTTCTGCGCCAACCGGGACGTAAGTTGAACAAAACTTGCGTCCCATTTTTTATGCAAAAAACAGCTTATCTATAAATTTTTATATAAGACACAACAAAAACTTAATTGATCCTATTACAACAAGGCGGGAGTCGACTCCCGCCTTGTTGCTTCTCCTATATCCAATGCTTTTTTCCGTCAAACTTTGAAATGAACGATCTCTGTAAAGTTGTAAACGGAGTTATTCATTGCAAAATCGGTAAGGGTAATTTCGGAGACCCCCCAAGTTCCCGGCATGCTGCCTTTGGGAAGCGTAATGGTAAATGTAAATTCTCGCTCCACCGTAGGGTCTCCACCACCGAAACCGCTTGCGCCATACCATTCGGGATAGATCCAGTTTCCGTATAAATGTCCCAACGGATCCATGAAGTTGACATAACCTATACGGAACCCCGAAATATCATCCTTGACCTTTATTTTTAATGTAACGATTGTTTCACCGTCGGGATGAGCGGGATTGGCGGGAACGGCGGAAACAGAGATGTCATTCAAATTCAGTTCCGGACCTTTGTTGTCGGGACGGGGCGTAGTAATCGTTATCCTGCTGCCATCCTGCCCATCATACAGGTCATCCCAATGATAATTCCCTGCACGATCTTCCAATATGATTTCCCTAATTTCATATACTCCCGAAGAATAAAATTCGGGGATATAGACATAGTGTGTGGCGGTATGATTGACTTGATCGATATCTCTGCCATCTGCGTCTACATCAATGGAATCTTTTCCGTTTCCGATACAAACAAGCCTAATTAAGGCGCGTTGCAACCAACGATTCTCCTTGAACGAATAACTGACTTTCAAAACCTGGTCTTTGAACGGTCCGCCGTCCGGAACTTTACTCAGTTCGAGGTTCAAACTTCCCCTGATATATTCGGGATCTTCGTCGTCCATGAGCGGATTGTCGATGTAAAGTTTGTAATTGAAGTCCGCACTTCCCTCGTAACGCTCATTCCCGGAAACGTCACTCAAAACAATTTGGTCGGTGTACCAATATCCGCTGTAAGACTCGTTGGAGAAAATTGTCGAACCGCGAAGGGTAAGCAAAGTGTCGTCTATTGCTCCTCCGCCAATATCGTAAAAGTTCTTTCCGTTTGCGGAAGTACAGCGATAATAAAAGGAGTTTGCGCCCTCTTTGGGATTTGTGCCGTTGATCGTGATCGTCGTTGTCACCTCTTTGTTTTCAAAGGCGTCGCCTTTTACATCGAGCATGATCTGTTTGATCTGCCCGGGGTAAATGTAATCGGGATCGAGGTTATAGACTTCGAAGGTGAGATCTTCGCGGAATTGAAGCATGTAGACGTCGCCCTGCATGATGTAGTTGCGGATGAAGTTATATTTCTCTATCGAGCGAGACTTCAAGAGGGCGGGGTCCAGAATATACGCCGCAACCGATTCCGCCATATCCTCGTTGGGGTTGTGGGCATGCGCATAGGCGGAAACGAACTCAGTCTGTTTTGTTGTGGACCAGCCGTCCTGATCGTCGGGATTTATATACCACCCGCCGACATCGTTCCACTTGGCCTTTAATTCATCGCTGAAATAATAGGCATAGTACATGTGCGTTTTTTCGTGGATGAGCAGCCGTTTGGTCTGGGCATATCCCATTGAGGACGAGAATGTCGAGTCCATAAACTCAATATAGGGCTCATCGGCATAAGGCCAAGTCACCGCAGCGGCGTCAGGATAGAGCGGATGCGTCATCCCCGTCTTTCTGCGGACAAGGTATTTCAACTCCGGCATCTTGTGCATGCCCTCCGGCATCTCCTCGAACATCGTGAGGATGAGAAGCTTTTCTTCGGGGTTGAATTCCTCGAAAGCCCAAGCTCCCTCGTCGGTGATGCCTTCCGTCAGTTTTGTATAATCGGGGACTTCAAAGGAGGTGCAGAAATTTTCTCTGAGGATCGTTTCGCACGCCTCATCTTTTTTCCCGCCATCCGTTACGAAACGGATCATCGCATTGTAAAGCCTGTTGGAGAAGTATTTGCCTACAACGCCGTCCAGCGTAACGCGGCGGGGCGTGACGTTTACAAGCGCCGCCTTGGAGACAGTGACATAATACACTCCATTGAACTCATAGTATTCAATGTCGTTTTGGATATATTCATTCGAAAGCGTCCATACCGAATTCAGCCCTTCTGTAACGCTCATCGGAATCGTGCTATAAAGCTGATAAAAACGCGAAGAATTCTCGTTTGTCCACCGCTCCTTGGCATTGTCCAAAACAATGTGGAAGCGATCGCGGAGAAGGGGAGCCGCGCCCATGTTGCTGATCGTAGCAATATTCTCATTCAGGAATTCTACTTCGGGTTGGCTGTCTACACAGGAGATAACTTCGTAGTCAATGCCCGTCTCGGTGCGCGTCCAAATGAAGAAGTAGCCCGAATCCCGGATCGCCGTTATATTAAAGTTGATATGCTTGATATTTTTATATTTATCTGCATTGGAAGCTACCGACTTGATTTCGACGACCTGTGCGGCGACCGCATAGTACCCTTGCGCTTCGACCCTTACGGTGTAAAGGCCTTCCACGGGAACAGTTACCTTGAAATAACCGTTATATGCGGGAACGCAGTTTTCCATAAACCCGTCGTCGTTGCTGATAATGACCGTCGTTTCGTCGTTCGGGAGGAGCCCGTTGACAAAGCCGTCTATATACTTTTCATTGGAATTATAAGCAACGATCTTAATATTGCAAATCACCGCGTCGGGATAGCCTTTTACATATCCCTTGATCGACTTGACTCCGATAAAACGCGAGGAGGGTTGGGACGCCCATTCTACATCTACGGAGATCGCGGATCCGCTTACCAGATATGCCGTGACTTGTTTCGGCAGGGAGATATCCTCTCCCACTGCAGCGATGATATTGTTCTCGGGAATATAGTCGTAAATTTCCTCCGTGGAATTTTTTAATCTGCCCGCGACAAGATCGCTCAGCCATTGTTCCTCACTACCCTCGTAACCATACGTGGAACAATAAAGCTCATAAGCGCTTTTTCCGTCCTGACCGTTTTGCCCATCCTGTCCATCCTGTCCGTTTTGTCCGTTTTGTCCGTCTTGGCCGCGTGCGGGGATGTTGGTGTCCGTTTCACCGATCCACCAATTTCCGTTCTCACCGATGTGAGGAGTCACGCCGTTTTGACCGTTTTGACCGTCCTGGCCGTTCTGTCCGTCGGTGCCGGAAACTCCTTGCGCGGGAATTCCAAGATCCTCACTGCCAACCCACCAATGACCATTCTCTCCGACATAGGGGGCCATTCCGTCCGCACCGTTGCGGCCATTCGGCACAATGAATGAGTAGGTACTGCCGTCCTCAGCGGTAATAATGATTTTGATCCCTTCATCTACCACTTCGGATGTTATGTTCTGGATTGCGTTTGTGGATTTCGTCGAATTTGCGCCCGTAATATCGCACGCTGCGATTCCGAGAAGCAGACAAAACGCCGAAGCGACCGAGAGTAACACACAAAGAAATTTTTTCATAGCCCTTCTCCTTTTTCATTTTTAGTGTATTAAATAAGGGTGTCCGCATGGGACACCCGCATAGAGTATCCCGTGATTGCGTTATACTCCACATACGGATATTGGGATACAAAATGCCAATGTATCCCGTATGTGAAGATATAACGCATTAGTATTCTACCACCAAACGAAAATTTTTGCAAGCGGTTAGTAATAATTTTTTCTACTGATTTTACAACCCAATATTACAGTCAATACAGATGCGCAGGTTTGCGGAACAGAGAAATTTTCTCCTTCCCTTTTGGGGAAGGTGCCCGTAGGGCGGATGAGGAGGAGGAACCCCTTTCCCCCTCGCAAAGGCGGTGCGCCACTTTCCCTTACAGGGACAGCAAGGTGTTATTCGCTTACCGCCACGATTGCCCGGCACGGGGTTGATTTTTGTAAGAAGATGTGATATAATGCCTCATGAGCAAGGACGGGGAGGAGCGGCATGGAACTTTGGGACGCTTACGATGAAAATTTCAACCGGATCGAGGGCGCGGTCCTTGAGCGCGGCAAGCCAATCCCCGCGGGGATGTTCCATCTCGTCGCCGACATCCTCGTGCGCCACACGGACGGGAGCTACCTCCTCATGAAACGCGATCCGCACAAAATGTTCGGCGGCATGTGGCAGGCCTCGGCGGGCGGGAGCGCCCTGAGAGGAGAGTCCCCTCTCGCCTGTGCAAAGCGTGAGCTCTTCGAGGAAACGGGCATCGCAGCCCATACCATGTCCGAGATCGGGCGCGACAGAGCCGAGAACAGGCTCTATGCCGAATTTCTCTGCGTGACCGATCATGACAAGCAAAACATCGCGCTCCAAGCGGGCGAAACGGTGGATCACCTCTGGGTGAGCAGAAAAGAACTGCTCTCCTTCAAAGAACGAGGGCTACTTTGCACCGTCCGCATCTTCAAATTTCTCGATGAATTGAACAACTGAGCATGTTCCCGCGGGCATGGTACTCTCCAAAGCCGCGACAGGACCGACAAGGCAGGTAGTAAATATGGACCTTATCAAACCGGATTTCACCCGGAATATCATCAACATCTCCGCCACGCTCGCGGAATTTTTGCACAGCCCGAACGCCAACCCCACCCTGCCCGACCTCGCCGCAGCACTCAAAAGCGGCCACCGCAACGTCGCGCTCCTCGTTCTTGACGGCATGGGGATAAACCCGCTCGTGCGCAACCTGCCCGCGGACAGCTTCCTGCGCAGGAACATCGCGCGCGTGCTCACCTCCGTCTTCCCCTCCACGACGACCAATGCCACGACCACCATCCAGACCAACACCTACCCCATGGAGCACGGCTGGTTCGGGTGGAGCCTCTATTTTGAGGAATTGCACCGCGCCGTCAACATCTTCGAGGACATCGATTCGCAGACGGGCGAGCCCATCGAGCGCGGCTATTCGCGGAGAGCGCTCCCCACCGTGCCCTTCTATCGCCGTACCATGTCCGAGCACACCGTCAACGTCGTCGTTCCTCCCTTCTGGCGCGACGAGCCGAACAGGTATGTCTGGACCACCATCGGCGAGTTCTTCGGGCAGATCGAGGCCGTGTGCAAGAAAGACGGCCCGCAGTTCATCTATGCCTACTGCACCGAGCCCGATTCCGTCATGCACCGCTTCGGCGTGACCTCTCCCGAGGCAGCTGGCGTCCTCCGCACCCTCAACGACGGCCTCGAGACCCTCGTGAAAAACACCCCCGACACCCTGTTCGTCGTCACGGCCGATCACGGGCAGGTGGACGTCGGCGGCATATTTGAGATCTACAAGGACGGGGAACTTTGCTCCCTTCTCGATTGGCCGCCCTATTTGGAGGCGCGCGCGGCCGCATTCAAGGTGAAGCCCGGCTGCCGCGAAAAGTTTGAGAACATGTTCCGCGAGAAATACGGCGCCGACTTCCTGCTCTTGCCCGTCGAAAAACTCATCGCGGAGAACTACTTCGGCGGGGATCTCGTAAACGGGCATGCGCGCCTCTTGGGGGACTGCATCGCCGTCGGCGTCACGGACAAGATCATGCACCTGTCCCCGCGCAGCCATCCATTTAAGGGCCATCACACCTCCCTCACGGCGGAAATGGAGGTGCCGCTCATCCTCCTCGGCTGAGGGAATTTGCACGATTTGACAGAAAATGGGCATACCATGTCCGCAACAGGGCTTTCAAAAACGCGATCGGGTGACGGTGCGCGGGCGGTCTCGCCGCCCCCTTTGCCTGAAAACGAAGAGGCTGAAACGGAACGCGCGGCGGAAAAATTTCATAAAATAAAAAAGAAATCTTGCAATTTAAGCAAAAATCGCTTGCATTCTTTTCGGGAATGTGGTATATTTATCAAGAAATCGGAAGTTTAGCTCAGCCGGGAGAGCACCTGCCTTACAAGCAGGGGGTC
>CANQJJ010000011.1 GCA_947624215.1 uncultured Clostridia bacterium | reverse complement strand
ATCTTAGACTATCTCCATGACGGCCTCTTGCACTGATTTTTTTCCCAACCCCGTCTCATATGTTTGACAAACCTACAAACTTTGTAAAAATTTTCCGAAGATACTATTGACATTCCCCGCACACGATGTTATAATAAGAGATGTGTGAAACGGACGGGGCATGTCCGAAACACTATAGGAGGTAACATTGTGGTAGGAACTGTTAAATGGTTCAATGATGGGAAAGGATACGGCTTCATTTCGTGCGATGAGGGTGGCGACGACGTGTTTGTGCACTTCTCCGCCATTCAGACAGAAGGTTTTCGCACGTTGAAAGAAGGGCAGAAGGTCTCCTTTGAGACAGAGCCCGACCCCAAAGACAGCGGCAAACTCCGTGCTGTCAATGTCGTGCCCCTTGCCTGAGAAGAGTTGGAAAAGCAAGTAAAAAACGCACCGCGATACCGTGGTGCGTTTTTCTGTGTTCGGGCTTATTCAGTCTCTTCTGCAAGGACCTCGTCGTAGCGACTGAGGATCGCCTCTTGCAGACGGGCGCGCGTCTCCGTGTTGATGGGGTGTGCAATATCCTTGTACTCTCCATCCGAGGTCCTTCTGCTCGGCATGCCGATGAAGCGCTCGCCGTCCCGCTCGAAGATTTTGATGTCGTGTACGACAAAACAATCGTCGATGGTGATCGAAGCGATGGCGCGCAGAATGCCTTCTTTGCGGACCAACCTTATTCTGACATCATTGATAGTCATAGATTTCCCCTCCCGATGGATTTCTTGTTCACAATGTTACCACAATTTATTTTGAAAAACAATAATTTTCGATAAATTTTCTGACATTTATAAAAAAATTTCACAATTCGACCTAATTTTGCATAAAATATAGTATGTTTTTTGGGGCAAATGACGGCGGGAAGGGGGTCTACTTTCTCGGGATCGGCGGTGTGAGCATGAGCGCGCTCGCCGAGTGTCTTTCGAGGCGGGGGATCCCCGTCCGCGGAAGCGACGACTGCGCCGGTATATTTACGGAAAAATTGCAGGCCGAAGGGATCCCCGTCACCATCGGAAGAGAGGATGAGATCCGCGAGGATACCGTCGTCTATACGGGGGCGATCGGCGAAGGGCATCCGCTGTATGACGCGGCGAAAGGGGCGGGAAAACGTCTGATAACGCGCGCGGAGCTTCTCGGGCACATCGCGGGGGAATATCCGTGTGTGCTCTCGGTCGCGGGATGCCACGGAAAGACGACGACCACCTGTATGCTTTCGCATATCTTTCACGGAAACGGCGTCTCTTTTACGGCCCATATCGGCGGGGAGGACCTCGATCTCGGAAATTTTTACGGCGGAACGGGCGATATCTTTGTGACCGAGGCCTGTGAATTCCAACGCAGTTTTCTGTCCCTCAAAAGCACGGTCGCGGTCATTCTCAATTGTGACCTCGACCACAGCGATTGTTACCGCGACGAGGAGGACCTCATGCGGGCCTACGCACAGTTTGCCTCGCAGGCGGAAAAGGTCGTCGTGAATGCCGATGACGTGCGCGCGAGAACGCTCCCGCATGCGCTGGATTTCGGACTCTATGCGGGAACGGTGCGCGCCGAAAAACTCCGCAGCACGGGCGAGCGCTACGCGTTCACCATCATGGAGGCGGGGATGCCCGTCGTGCGGGTCTGTCTCAATGCCGTGGGGAAGGTGCATGTCTACAATGCGCTTGCGGCCTACTGTGCCGCGCGGCTCTGCGGCTTCTCGGGAGAGGAGATCAAGCGCGGGTTGGAATGTTTCCGCGGCGTCAAGAGGCGCTTCGAACATATCGGCACTTTTGACGGGGTGCCCGTCATCTGTGACTACGCACACCACCCCCGCGAGATTGCGGCGACGCTCAAAACGGCCGAGCGTATCACAATGGGGACGGTGCGGCTTGTTTTTCAGCCACACACCTATACGCGGACGCGGGATTTTCTCGACGATTTTATCGAAGTACTCCGCCATGCCGAGGCGCCCATCATCTACCGCACCTACTCTGCACGGGAACCGTATGATTACGCGGGAAGCGCCGTGCGGCTTGCAAGCCTCATCCCGGGGGCGCGCTATGTGCAGAATCCCGCGCGGCTCGTATGCCAATTGAGGGCAAATCTCTCGGAGAAAGACCTCATTTTAGTCCTTGGCGCAGGAGATATCTATTCAGTGGCGCAGGGCATTGCCGACCGCTGATAAAACATAATTGAGAGGGAAAGCAACCCAATTTTGGGTTGCTTTTTTCCGATGTGTTCGGCATATCGTACGGTCGTGCGGTAAGCGGAAAAAAAGGATAAAAAATTTTCCGTTTGAGAGAAAAATTTGGGATTTGGTCTTGAAAGTCGCGGCAAAATATAGTATAATAGGAGAGGTAGAAAAGGGTAGACAAAGGAGGGCGTGCCATGGAGCAACGCGTGGGGGACCGGGAGACGGATTTTCCGCTTCATCTTTATCATCACGGGAACAACGATCGCATCTATGAGATCTTCGGCGCACACAAGATGTGTGCAGACGGACAGGAGGGGTATATGTTCCGCGTTTGGGCGCCTCATGCCGCCGGCGTCTCCGTCGTCGGAGATTTCAACGGCTGGGATGCCTCCCGCAACATCATGCAACGCATGGTGGACAACGAGAGCTTCGAGCTCTTCATCCCCGGTCTGAAAGAGTATGATATCTATAAGTATGCGATCCGCACGCAGGACGGGAAGACGGTCTTAAAGGCGGATCCCGTCGGATTTCATACCGAGACGCCGCCCGAGACGGCCTCCAAACTCTATGATCTCGAAGGGTATCGGTGGGGGGACGAAGCCTATCTGAACGGCATCTATCATAGGAATATCTTCACCTCGCCCATGAACATCTACGAGGTCAATCTTCTCTCGTGGAAAAGGCATGCGGACGGGAATTATCTCTCCTATCGCGATCTTGCGGCGGAGCTCGTCGGGTATGTAAAAGAGATGGGATACACCCATGTCGAGTTCATGCCCGTGACGGAGTATCCCTACGACGGGTCGTGGGGCTATCAGGTGACGGGGTATTTTGCGGCGACCTCCCGCCTCGGAACGCCGAAAGACCTCATGTATCTCATCGATTGCTTCCACAAGGCGGGGATCGGCGTCATCGTCGATTGGGTCCCCGCGCATTTCCCCAAGGATGCCCACGGGCTGTATGAGTTTGACGGACAGCCCCTCTATGAGAGTAGCCAATGGGACAGAATGGAGCACAAGAGCTGGGGGACACGCCGCTTTGATTACGGCAGGGACGAGGTCGTCTCCTTCCTGATCTCGAGCGCTTGCTTTTTCTTCGATAAATTCCATGTGGACGGGTTGCGCGTGGACGCCGTTGCCTCCATGCTCTACCTTGACTACGATAAACGCCCCGGTGAATGGGTGCCGAATATCTACGGCGAAAACAAGAACCTCGAGGCGATCGCCTTCCTGCGGAGGCTCAATGAGGCCGTGTTCAAGCGTTTCCCGCATGCACTGATGATCGCAGAGGAATCGACCGCGTGGGGGCTCGTCACAAAGCCCGCGAGCGTGGGGGGACTCGGCTTCAATTTCAAATGGAATATGGGATGGATGAACGATATGCTTTCCTATCTTTCCCTCAATCCTTTCTTCCGCATGGGGAGCCACAACAAGCTCACCTTCTCCATGATGTATGCATTTTCGGAAAACTATGTGCTTCCGATCTCGCACGACGAAGTGGTGCATGGCAAGTGCTCGCTCATCAACAAAATGCCCGGGAGCTATGAGGACAAATTCGCGGGCGTACGCACCTTCCTCGGCTATATGATGGCGCATCCCGGCAAGAAGCTGAACTTTATGGGGTACGAATTCGGGCAGTTCAAGGAGTGGGATTACCACGAAGGGCTGGAATTTTTCCTGCGGGACAACTATGAACTGCATGGAAAATTGTCCGTTCTCGTGCGCGAGCTCAATGAGTTCTACAAAAATACGCCCGCATTCTATGAAGTCGAAGACTCGTGGGCAGGCTTCGAATGGCTGGCCGCTGACGATGCAGACCGCAATATCGTCTCCTTTATCCGCCGTGATAAGCACGGGTGCGAAGTACTATGTCTGTCATGTTTCTCGGGTACGGACGCCGTTGACTACCTCATGGGGGTCAATCAAAAGGGAAAATACAAGATAATTTTCTGCACGGACGATAAAAAATACGGCGGCGAAGGGAAGTTGAAGCGCAAGACGCTGACGACGGTGAAGAAGCCCAGCCACGGGAAACAGTATTCGCTCCGCATCGACGTGCCGAAGTTCACGACGATTTATCTCGTCCGTGAACCAGATGCGCCCGTAAAGCACAGGGAACAGACGGCGCAAAAGCCGGTAAAAAACTAAGGGAAAACCTTCAAGGGGGTAATGAAAAAATGCTCAGAAAGAAAGAATGTGTTGCGATGCTTCTTGCCGGCGGGCAGGGGTCGAGGCTGTATGCCTTGACCAACAACATCGCAAAACCTGCAGTCGCTTTCGGCGCGAAATATCGCATCATTGATTTTCCGCTCAGCAATTGCATCAACTCGGGGATCGACACCGTCGGCGTCCTCACGCAGTATGAACCGCTCGAACTCAACGAGTATATCGGGAACGGCCAGCCGTGGGATCTCGACCGTGCCTTCGGCGGCGTGCACATCCTCTCGCCCTACCAGGCCAAGAAGAAGCAATCGTGGTTCGAGGGGACTGCAAACGCGATCTATCAGAACATGTCGTTCATGAAGCGCTACGACCCCGACTATGTGCTCATTCTCGGCGGCGACCACATCTATAAAATGGATTATGCCGAAATGCTCCGCGCACACAAGGCGACGGGGGCGGATTGCACGATCGCGGCGCTCGAGGTCCCGCTTTCGGACGCCTCCCGCTTCGGCATTCTCAATACCAACCCGGACGGTTCCATCTACCAGTTCGAGGAAAAGCCCAAGGTCCCGAAGAGCAACCTTGCCTCCATGGGGATCTATATCTTCACGGCCGAAAAGCTGTTCAAATATCTCGAAGCCGATGACGCCGACCCCAATTCCGAGAAGGATTTCGGCAAAAACATCCTTCCTGCCATGTTGAACGCAGGTGAGAAGATGTTCTCCTACCGCTTTAAGGGATATTGGAAAGACGTCGGCACGATCGCGTCGCTTTGGGAATCCAACATGGACCTCCTCGGCCGCGACCCCGTCTTTGACGTCGGCGATCACGATTGGAAGATCCATTCCCGCAATCCGCTCGCACCTCCCGAATATATCGGGCCGACGGCGGTGGTCGAAAACTCCATGATCGCGCTCGGCTGTGAGATCGAGGGGACCGTCGTGCACTCCGTTCTCTCCTCCAATGTCGTGGTGGAAGAGGGCGCGACTGTCCGCGATGCAGTCCTGATGGCAGGGACGGTCGTGAAGAGGGGAGCTGTCGTGGAATACTGCGTCGTCGATGAAAATGTCGTCATCGAAGAGGGCGCGCACGTCGGCGAGCCGAGGGAAGCGGATACGGGCATTGCTGTACTCGGAAGAAACATCACGGTTGCCGCAGGGGCCAAGGTCAAGGGCGGCAACATCATCGATAAGGATTACAAGGGGGAATAAAATCATGGCACATTCGACGGTAGGCGTTATTTTTTCCAACGTACACGACGAGAATATTCCCGAACTTTCCCGTCACCGCACTATGGCATCCGTACCCTTCGGGGGCAGATACCGCCTCATCGACTTTGCGCTCTCCAACATGGTGAACTCCGGGATCACCACCGTAGGCATCGTCACGAAAAACAATTATCAATCGCTCATCGACCATCTCGGCAGCGGGAAGGAGTGGGACCTCGCGAGAAAGGACGGCGGCATCATCCTTCTCCCGCCCTATTCCGACGAAACGGATAAACCGTATACCACCCGCCTCGAAGCGCTCATGAGCATCACGGGTTTTCTCAACCACCGCAAAGAGGATTACGTCGTCATTTCCGACTGTGACGGGATCGCCCACATGGACATCGCCGATATCGTCCGTTTCCACGAGGAGAAGGGCGCGGACATCACGATGGTCTACCATGAGGAAAAGATCCCGTGCGAATCTTCCTATTTCATCACGCTCGAGCCCGACAAGCGGAGCGGCCGCGTAAAGGGGCTCAAGATCAACCCCAACGACCTCCGCAAGGGAAAGAAATACAACCTCTACGTCAACGTGATGGTGATGAGCAGGGAATTCCTCGTCGGGACCATACAGGATGCCGTCACGCGCGGATTTTCCAGCTTCGGCAGGGATATCCTCACCAAGAATGTGGACACGCTCAAAATTTACGGCTATGATTTCAAGGGCTACTATGCGGGCGTCAATTCCATGGAGGATTACTACCGCCACAGCATGGAACTCCTTGACCGCAAGGTCCGCGACGAGCTGTTCGGCAACCGCGATATCTATACGAAAGTCCGCGACAGTGCGCCTTCCAAGTATCTCGAAGGGGCTGTCGTGCGCAATACCCTCGTTTCCGACGGGTGCGTCGTCGAGGGGACGGTGGAAAACTGTATCCTCTTCCGCGGAGTCAAAGTCGGAAAGGGGAGCGTGATCCGCAACTCCGTGATCATGCAGGATTCCGTCATCGGTGAAAATGTCACGCTCGATTGCGTCATCACCGACAAGAACGTCGTCATCCGCGACAAGAGAAATCTTGCAGGATGCGCAGAGCTGCCTTACTTTATTTCCAAGGGCAGGATGCTATAAGAACGGCTGCGGCGCTTTGTCTTCCAGGGCAAGGCGCCGTATGAAGTCAAATAAAAAATCAAAGGTGTAAATAAGGGGGAAAATATGAGCACCGCAAAAAAAGAAAGCAAGAATACAGTTATGAAAACGGCACCCGAGATCGAACAGGTGGAACTTCCCGTGGCGGCGCCCGAACAGGCAGAAGCGCCCGTCGTAGAAGTCGAAGCCAAGAAAAAGATCCTATTTGTTGCGTCCGAGGCGGCGCCTTTTATCGCGACGGGGGGACTTGCCGAGGTCATCGGCTCTCTGTCCAAGGCTCTTGCAAGGAGCGACCGCTATGACGTGCGCGTCATCATTCCGCTCTACCAGGATATCCGCAAGGAGTATCGCAAGGATTTCCGCTTTATCGGAAATATCTTCGTCCCGCTGTCGTGGCGCAACCAATATTGCGGCATCTTCGAATACAAAAAGGACAACGTGACCTTCTATTTCGTCGATAACGAATATTATTTCAAGCGTCCCGGTTGCTACGGCTACTATGATGACGGCGAGCGGTTTGCATTCTTCTGCCGCAGTGTGATGGAGATCCTCGGCTTTGTGGGATTCTATCCCGATATTCTGCACTGCCACGATTGGCAGGCAGCGTTGGCAGCACTGTATCTGAAAACCATCTATTGTTTCAGGCCGGAGTACCAGTTCATCCGCGCCGTCTTCACCATCCATAATATCGAGTACCAGGGCAAGTATTCGCTCGACATCCTCGAAGATCTCTTCGGGATCTCCTATCATTACCAATATCTTGTGGAATTCGACCGCTGTATCAATCTCATGAAGGGGGCGATCGAGTGCTGCGAGTGCTTCTCGACGGTCTCGCCCACCTATGCCTCCGAGATCAAGGACCCGTATTATGCCCACGGGCTCGACGGCATCGTGCGGAGGAACGAGTTCAAGCTCCGCGGCATTCTCAACGGGATCGACCCCGATTACTACGATCCGTCCACGGACGAGGCGATCTTTGCCAATTACAGTGCGGAACATCCCGAAAACAAGGCTGTCTGCAAGGAAGAACTGCAAAAGATGCTCGGGCTTCCCGTCAAGCCCAATACGCCCATCATTGCCATGATCTCCCGCCTCGTCTCCCACAAGGGGCTTGACCTCGTCAGAGAGGTCATCGAACAGGTGCTGCGGCAGGATGTGCAATTCATCCTTCTCGGCACGGGCGATTCCTTCTACGAGGGGTATTTTTCCGATCTTGCACGGCGCTATCAAGGCAAGGTGGTTTCCATCATTTCCTTCAACTCCGATCTGTCGCGGAAAATTTATGCGGGTGCAGACATCTTCCTGATGCCCTCCAAGAGCGAACCGTGCGGGCTTTCCCAGATGATCGCCAGCCGCTACGGAACAGTCGCGCTCGTCCGCGAGACGGGCGGCCTCAAAGACAGCATCTCGCCGTACGGCGCGGGCGGCAACGGCTTTACGTTCTCGAATTACGACGCCTACGACATGCTCTATGTCATCAACGAGGCGCTCGGCGTGTACCGCATGAAGGATGAGTGGGCGAGGCTCGTCAAGAAGGCCATGGAAACAGATTTCACTTGGTCGACTTCGGCCAAATACTACGAGCAAATGTATCTCGATCTCTTAAAATAAAAAAGTCATTCATACGGCGTTGCCGCCGGCAGCGCCGTATAGAACGCATAGAACACAATAAAAAGGGACAAAAAGTATGGAGAATTTGACACAGCAGGAAGCAGAACAACTGATCGCAGGCAAACTTTCCCGCTATTTCGGGGTGGCCCCCGGCGAGGCAAGCCGCGAGCAGATCTACAAGGCAGTCGTGATGAGCGTGAGAGATATCATGCTCGAAAAACGGCAAAAATTCCACTTGAAGACCAAGGCTGCGCGTGCCAAGCGCGTTTACTACCTCTGCATGGAATTTTTGATGGGACGTTCCCTCAAAAACAGCGTCTACAATCTCGGGATCGGGGAAGCATTGGAGGGAGCGCTCAAACGCTATAAGACGACGCTGGAAGACCTCTATGAGGAAGAGCCTGATGCCGGGCTCGGGAATGGGGGGCTCGGCCGTCTTGCGGCATGTTTTTTAGACGGGCTCGCCACCCAAAACTACCCTGCGATGGGATTCTCCATCTGTTATCAATACGGCCTCTTCAAGCAGAAGATCGTGGACGGCTGGCAGATCGAATTGCCCGATGTCTGGCTTCCGGGCGGGGAGGCATGGCTCACCATGCGCACCGATAAGACCTTCATCGTCCGCTTTGACGGGACGTTGGAGGAAAAGTGGACCTCCCACGGCATGGAGACGGTATACCATAACGCCAAGGAAGTGGAGGCAGTTGCCTATGATATGATGGTCTCGGGAGCAGATTCCGAGGCAGTCAGCGTGCTCAGGCTCTGGCGCTCGCGTGCTGTGCAGGAATTCGACATGCAGGCCTTTTCGCAGGGGAATTACGACGTTGTGATGCGGGACGACTCGGACGCCCAGCTCATCTCCAAGGTCCTCTATCCTTCGGATAACCACAACGAGGGCAAGTCTTTGCGGTTGAAACAGCAGTATTTCCTCGTCTCCGCATCGTTGCAGTGCATCGTTTCCGACCACAAGCGGCGCTACGGATCGCTCGCCCTTCTTCCCCAACTCGCGGCGATCCACATCAACGACACGCACCCCGCGCTTGCGATCCCCGAACTCATGCGCATCCTCGTGGATGAGAACTATTTCAATTGGGAAACGGCGTGGAACATTACGACGTCCACCTGTGCTTACACCAACCATACCGTGCTTGCAGAAGCACTCGAAACGTGGAACGAGAGCCTTGTGGCGCGCCGCCTGCCCCGTATCTATGGGATCTTGAAGGAGATCAACCGCCGCTTCTGCGACGATCTCTGGCACAGATACCCCGGGGATTGGAACAAGATCTCCCGCATGGCCATCCTTTCTCACGACACCGTGCGCATGGCAAATCTCTGCATCGTAGGCTCGAATTCCGTCAACGGCGTCTCGGCCCTGCACAGCGAGATCATCAAGGAGAGCATTTTCCGCGATTTCTATGACTACACACCCGCAAAATTCACCAATGTCACCAACGGGATCGCGCACAGGCGTTGGCTCAACCAGTCCAACCCCGAGCTCTGCGCACTCATTGACGACTGCATCGGAACGGGATACGCCAAGGATGCGGAAAAATTGCTCGGGCTCAAAAAGTTTGCCAAGGACGTGAGCGTATTGAAACGGCTCGACGAGATCAAACACATCAAGAAAGTGCAGTTTGCGGAGTATGCAAAGAAGACGCAGGGCATCGTGATCGACCCCGATACCGTCTTCGATGTGCAGGCCAAGCGCATGCACGAGTATAAGCGCCAATTGCTCAACGTCCTCCACATCATCGGGGAATACAATGCCCTGCGCGAAAATCCCGATTTGGACGTGCTTCCCAAGACGTACATCTTCGGCGCAAAGGCTGCGGCCGGCTACGAAATGGCCAAGCAGATCATGAAGCTCATCTGTTTCCTCGCGGAGGACATCAAGAAAAATCCCCGCATCAGCGAGAAACTCAGCGTCGTCTACATGGAGAATTACAATGTAACCATGTCGGAGAAACTCATGCCTGCCTCGGAGATCTCCGAGCAGATCTCTCTCGCGGGCAAGGAGGCGAGCGGCACGGGCAACATGAAATTCATGATCAACGGCGCCTTGACGATCGGAACGCTCGACGGTGCCAACGTGGAAATGGCCCAGCGGGTAGGGGAGGACAACATCTTCATCTTCGGGCTCAAAGCGGACGAAGTCAAGGAGATCTGGAACCAAGGCTACAATTCGAGCGTCTACTATAACCAGGATCCCGCGCTCCGCCAGATCGTCGAATCGCTCATCGTCGGGTTCAACGGCTACTCCTTCGCGGATATCGGGAACTACCTCCTGAGGAACGGACGCGTGGCGGACCCGTATATGTGCTTTGCGGACTATCAATCCTACACGCAGACGCAGGCACGGATGGGGGAGCTCTACCGCAAAGACAAGAAGAGCTGGAACAAGAAGTCACTTTTGAACATCGCCTCTGCGGGATATTTCTCGGCAGACAGAAGCATCCGCGATTACGCAAACAATATCTGGCATATCAAACCCGTCAAATAACCGATGCGCTTTTACTACGATCCGCTCGACCCGCGGTGTAAGTCGGTAGAAGGCGCAATTGAGCGCGGGTGCGAGGTACTATTTCAGACATACTTTGATCAAAATGAAGAGGGGAGTGAGCTCACCTGCACGTTGGAGTTCTTCCGTGACGACGGGACGAAATTCAGTTTCCCGATGAAACGCGAGGACGGATGTTTCCGTGCCTGCGTGCGATTCCGCCGTGTCGGGCTGTATTTCTACTACTTCTCGCTCGGACAGGACAGATTTCTCGGACGCGGTTTTCTCAGACAGGCCGAGCAAACGCAACATCCCGCCTGCTGGCAGATAACCGTCTTCGAGCAGGGTTTCCACACCCCCGATTGGTTCAAAGGCGGTATCATGTACCAAATTTTCCCCGACCGTTTCTATAAGGTCGGGGAGTATCCCGTGAAACCGTATAAGATCTTGCGTGAGGATTGGGGCGGCCAGCCGTATTTCCGTCCGAACGATTTCGGCAAGGTGCTCAACAACGATTTTTTTGGCGGAAATCTCAATGGGATCCGCGCAAAACTCGGGTATCTCTCCGCATTGCACGTCAAGACGATCTATCTCAATCCCATCTTTGACGCCTATTCTAACCATCGCTATGATACGGGCGATTACATGAAGATCGACGCGCTCTTGGGGACGGACGAGGACTTTGCTGCGCTCATTTCGGAGGCGGCGTCGCTCGGCATCCGCGTGGTTTTGGACGGCGTCTTCAACCATACGGGCGACGACAGCCGTTATTTCAACAAATTTGGGCGCTACGATAGCGTTGGAGCCTATCAATCCCTGTCGTCTCCGTATGCCGATTGGTACCATTTCCGTAGCTATCCCGACACATACGAGAGCTGGTGGGGGATCGAAACGCTTCCCGCCGTCAACGAAAGTTCGCCTTCCTATCAGAATTTTATCTTCGGGAAGGACGGTGTTCTTCGGACATGGTTACGGCGCGGCGCGTCCGGCTATCGGCTCGACGTGGCCGATGAACTCCCGGATTTTTTCTTGAAAAAGTTGCGCGCATCCGTCAAGGAGCAGGATCCGGAGGCGCTCATCATCGGCGAAGTTTGGGAGGACGCTTCCAACAAGATCTCCTATGACGTCAGGCGGGAATATTTGCAGGGCGGTGAGCTCGATTCGGTGATGAATTATCCCTTGAAGAACGCGATCATCAACTTCGTGCTCTCGGGCAACACCGTACAATTGCGGGAAACGATCGCCATGTTGCGCGACAATTACCCCAAGCAAACGCTTGACGTTCTCATGAATATCCTCGGCACGCACGACACGCCGCGCATCCTGACCGTCTTCGGCAACCGCCACCCTGCGGACAAGGAGGAAATGTCCCGTACGTTTCTATCGGACGAAGAGCGGACGCGGGCGCTCAAACTTGTGCGGATGGCCGCCGTCTTGCAGTTTACGCTCTTCGGCGTGCCCTGCATCTACTATGGCGACGAGGCGGGTGTTGAGGGCTATCAGGATCCCTTCTGCCGCGGGTGTTTTCCCTGGGACAACATTGACGCGTCGCTTCATGCGTTTTATGAGGATTTGGGAAAGATCCGCACGGAGTTGTATCCCGAAGTCTTTGCGGACGGCGGATACCGCGAGATCTATGCGGACTCCGGCTGTCTCATCTATGAACGCAAAAAGAAGGACGAGCGCGTCATCGTCTGCTGCAACCGTTCCACCGCGCGCTATCTGATGCATTTTTCGGAGGCTGGCTTTATAAACGCCTTCACGGGAGAGCCCGTCTCCAAGGATTGCGAACTGTCCCCCGATTCATTTCTCGTCCTCGGAAAGAAATAGTATGCCAGACATAGTTCGCTTATTTCTCAGCGTTCTGTGCATCCTTCTGCAGGCAAATTCCTTCGCTGGCCCATCATTCTGCCGAAAATAAGCGGCAAAATCACGGAACCCGGCTATGGACGCAGACAGAGATCCATATAAGATTACAAGGAAGAAATCCGCAGATGTCAGAATTTGGCAAACACGGGCCTTGGCCGGAAATGTCGGGATTTTGCGGAAAAATCCGCATTTTTGCCCTTTTTGACCCATAACTATTCGTAAAAGCGTGATTTTGCGAATAGTTCAGTGTGTGTCCCCTCTGCAAAATCAGACGGGCGGGAGGACGGTTTTTGCTCCCGTAGCCCCTGTTTTTCGGAAATGTTCTCCGCCAAAGAACATTTTTCTTTCCCGCTCATGCAACCCGAAAACGGGTTGTAGCAAACAAACGTGAAAAGGTTTCCGTACGGACGCCGCGTCGGCTTTGTTCGGAACGCGCGAGTTTATGGAGGTGGCGATGAAACCGCTCGCAAAAAAATTGCATGACCTTCGCATCACCAATGGCTGTATTTCCCAGATGACGCTTTCCAAGCTCACGGGGATCAGCCAATCTTCCCTTGCCCGCTGGGAACTCGGGCAGTCTGAGCCGTGTGCGTCGGAGATCGTCATCCTCTGCCGTTATTATCGGATCTCCGCAGACGAACTTCTCGGGATCGTTTCGGATGCCGAGTCGCCCGATCCCTCCATCGCCGCCCATGATTCGCACATGCGGCGGGATAAATTTTGAGAAAACTCCCCTCTCAACTCTTCGTAAAATTGACATATCCTTCACGGGATGATATAATAAATTTATGGAAAAGAAACGCAGCGACGATTACTATCAGGAGCGGAACAACCGCAATTTGGATAAAATTTCCGAGCTTCTCGACGATCTCCCCTACTTCTGCGAGGACTTTTTCCGCGGCGTTGAACCGCGTACGAGTACGCTGACGCGGCTCAATTATGCCTATGACCTCAGGATCTTCTTTGATTTTCTCATGAAAAAGAAGTTCCGCGGCAAGGTGAACGATGTGCACGACTTTACCTTGGAACACCTCGACGCGGTCACGGATACCGACATCGAAATTTTCCTTTCCTATCTCTCCCGCTATGAGTATGCGGGAAAAATGCTCTCGTGCGATGAACGGGCAAAGGCCCGCAAGCTCTCCACCGTGCGGTCGTTGTTCAAATATTTCTTCAACAAAGGGCTCATCTCCGTCAACAATACGGCCAAGGTCGCGACGCCGAAATTGCACGAGAAAGAGATCATCCGCCTCGAACGGGATGAAGTCACCGACCTGCTCGACACCGCCGAACTCGGCAACGGGATCTCCCGCCACATGGAGGGATACCATGAACGCACGAAGGTGCGCGATTGTGCCATCCTGACCCTTCTTCTCGGCACGGGCATCCGCGTCTCCGAGCTCGTCGGGCTCAACAACGAGAGCATTGATTTCGCCAACAATTCCTTTATCGTCACGCGCAAGGGCGGCAACAAGGCCATTCTGTATTTTTCAGAGGAAGTGGCGGACGCGCTGGTAGCCTATATGGAACAAAAAAAGAGCGATCCCAAGATCCCGCGCGGGGAAACTGCCCTCTTTCTCTCCCTCCAATACCGGCGCATTACGGTGCGCGCCGTGGAAAATCTCGTCAAAAAATACGCCTCCCTCGTCACCCCGCTCAAACATATCACGCCGCATAAACTGCGCTCGACGTATGGCACCGCGCTGTACCGCGAGACGGGCGACATCTATATCGTGGCCGACGTGCTCGGGCATCGCGACGTCAACACGACCCGAAAGCACTATGCCGCGATCACGGAGGACAACCGGAAGAAGGTCGCGGGACGCGTTAAATTGCACTGCGGGGAGGACGAATGAACTCTTACGATACCCTTATGCAGGCGGAAAGCGCGCCCCTTTCGGATGAAGACGGCTTTCAAGGCGAACGCGTCTATATCATACAACCCATTTTTGGGTCGCAATCAAAAGTGTTGCACGAGGAAGCGGTGGCGCTCATCGGAAGCGCGGGGGCACGGTATGCTGGTACGATCTACCAAACCATCCGCAAGATCGACCCCGCGACCTACATCGGCGAAGGAAAATTGCGCGAGCTGAATGCGCGGCTCGAAGGGTTGGAGCTCACGGTGCTCTTCAACGGCGATCTCTCCCCCTCCCAGACGCTGAATATTTCCAAGGCGCTCGGCGGGAAGAAGGTCATCGACCGCACAACGCTCATTCTCGACATCTTTGCCCTGCGTGCCGCGAGCAGCGAGGGGAAACTGCAAGTCGAGCTCGCGCAGTACAAATATCTCTATCCGCGTCTCAAAGGCAAGGGCGGTGCGCTCTCCCGTCTCGGAGGCGGGATCGGGACGCGCGGTCCCGGGGAAAGCCAGCTTGAAACAGACCGCAGGCACATCCGCGCCCGTATCCATGCCCTTGAAGAGAAGCTCAAGGAGACGGAACAGCGCCGTGCATTGCTCACGAGCCGCAGGAAAAAACAGCGCGTCAAGACCGTAGCGCTTGTCGGATATACCAACACGGGAAAATCCACGCTCCTCAATGCCATGACAGGCGCCGATGTATTTGTCCAAGATGCCCTTTTCGCCACACTCGACCCCACCGCGCGGGCCTTTGAGATCGACATGGTGCCCTTTTTGATGGTGGATACCGTCGGCTTTTTGCAGGAGCTTCCCACATCGCTCATCGAGGCCTTCCGCTCTACCCTCGAAAGTGCCCTCTCCTGCGATCTGGCGCTCATCGTATGCGATGCGGCGGGGGCTTACGAAGTCCAGCTTCAGACCACGCTCGACACGCTGAAAGAACTCGGCTTTGACGCCCCCTATCTCGTGGTGATGAACAAATGCGATATTGCGGGGGATGTGCACCTGCCCAAAGACTGCGTCCGCATCTCCGCGAAGACGGGCATGGGGCTGGACGAGCTCAAAAGGCGTATTTTCGACGCGGTGAAGGATGATTTTCTGCGCGTAAAGCTCTTTTTCCCCTATGCGCAGACAGCCGTATATTCTGCCCTGCGCTCTCTTTTGACCGAGCAAGACGTGCAGTATACCGACGACGGTATCTCGGTGGAGGCGATCGTCCCCGCGATCTATGCAGAAAAATTTCGTCCGTACTTCAAAAAGGAGAAATAAATGATAAAAAACTCCCTGAAAAACTTTGCGAAGAATCTCGTTCTTCTCTTTATTCCGATGGGCATTTTCTATATGTTCATCATTTTTGCCATCTTCGGGCTCTTTTCTGCGACGGTCGAGAGCCTGCAACGCATGATCACGGAACTCGCGGAACTCATCCATCTCTCCTCCGAAACGTCGTCTGCATCCGTCAACCAATTTCTCGCATACTCTCTCGAACAGCTCAATTGGAACGGCAGCCTTCTCGACGTAGCGCGGCAGATCCTGAGCACGGGCTGGTTGCAGACGACCGTGAAGGGATTTTTTGAGACGCTCAGCGCGTCGACGGAGGGCTTTGAAGAACAGGTGCTTGCCGTTGTCACGGAATTTAAGGATTCGGTCGGGGCGATCATTGCGGTCGCCGTCACCGTACTCGGGCTCGGGATCGTGTGCGCCAACTATGCGACGCGGTTTGCCGTAAGAAAAAACATCGTCAAGGGCGGCATCAAGAAGTTTATCATCGCCCACACGGTCGTTCCGCTCGTGCAGTCTGTCTTCTTGACGGTCGCATTCGGCTTGCTTGCCGTCACCAAGCTATACGGCCTTCTACTTATCTTTGTCGTTCTGCTGATTTTGAGCGGCGCCTCCCTGATCAATGCGTGGATCATCCACCGCGACGACAAGCTCACTTATCAAGAAGTCGTGACGTCGAAAAATGTGCTCGGGCACCTCGCATCATCGCTCATCTTGCTGCTCATCGACGGCGTTGCGGTAGCCCTGCTCTTTCTCCTCTCCCCCATCCTCGCCATTCTGATGATGGTCCCTCTTCTCATTTATACCTTGAACATTGCGGACGCCAACGCCGATTCCTTTATCTGTGCTCTGGTGGAAAAGAAAAAGTTGCCGACAGCTTAAACGGCAACTCTTTTTTATTCCCCTTTCGGGTCGCGGATAATTTTGTCGATCTTGATGGTGGCGAAGTCTTTGATGTCTAAACATTTTCCGCAATTGGTGCACGGCTTGGACGGATCCAGATCGCAGACCTCGCATTCCATGCACCCGTCGCACTCCTTGCCCTCATACAGTACGCATTCTCTTCCGAGTTCCATATTTCTCGTAACAACCCGAAAATGGGTCGCTCTCCCCTCCTTGGCCGATTTGATTACCATTATAGTCTGCCTTGCGAAAAAAATCAAGAAAAAAATAAAAAAATTTTCCAAAACCTTGAAACAAACGTTTGCAAATTTTCACGAAATCGTCTATAATAAAAATCGGAGGTGCACTATGCTCGATAAAAACAGGCTGATGGAGGCGCTCAACTATATCAAAGGCTATATGGAGGAGAACGGGTTCCCGCCCACGGTGCGCGATATGTGCCGCGATCTGAACATCAAGTCGACGGCAACGGCATACGACTACATCAACCGTCTCAGGGATATGGGCTATTTAGAGAAGGCGCAAAACAAAAAGCGCGCGGTGTCCATCAAGAGCGAGAGCTCTGTGCGCGTTCCCCTTCTCGGTATGGTCACCGCCGGCCAGCCTATTTTGGCGGCAGAGAACTTTGAGGGGTATTATCCGCTTCCCGCTTCGGAATTTCGCGGGGAAGAGCTGTATATGTTGCGCGTGAAGGGCGAAAGCATGATCGAGGCGGGCATCTTCGACGGAGACAAGATCATCGTCCGCAAACAGGAGACCGCAGACGACGGCGACATCGTGGTGGCCCTCTTCGATCCCGACGGAAACGGGCAGGGCGCGACCGTCAAGCGCTTTTTCCGCCGTGACGGGAAAGTGATCCTGCACCCCGAGAACGAGACAATGTCGGATTTCGTGCTCGACGCCGAGAGCGACGCCATGATCATCGGCAAGGTCGTCGGCCTCATGAGAACGATGTGAGCATAAAAAAAATTGCAGAAAACAATGATGGCCGCCCGCGGGCGGCCTTTTGCTTACAGATTTTTGAGATAAAACACTTCTTCGGGGGTGAGCTTTCTGCATGCGCCGCGGTCGAGCCCCGTCAGCGTGAGGTCGCCCAGCTTGGTGCGTTTCAGAAAGTCCACATGCTTTCCGACGGCTTCAAACATCTTCCTGATCTCACGGTTCTTCCCCTCCGTGAGCACGACGGTCATCTTTGTATATGCCTTGTCCGTCTCAATGACGTTCACTTTGCACTTCTTTGTCACGACCCCCTTTTCGATCTCGACGCCTGCCCTGACACGGTTGAGCTGGACGGGCGTGATCGGGCCCTCTACGCGCACGACGTACGTCTTCGGGATCTCGTTGCGGGGCGCCGTGAGGCGGAATGCGAGTTCCCCGTCGTTGGTGAGAATGAGCAGCCCCTCGGTGTTGTAGTCTAACCTTCCGACGGGAAACACTTTCCCTGCACCCGGGGGCAAGAGATCCATGACCGTTTTTCTCGGGCGCTCTGTCTTTTCGTCCGAGACAGTGCACACGCAGCCCTTGGGTTTGTTGAGGATATAGTATTCGTATTTGACCTTGTGGGAGAGGATCTTTCCGTCGAGCATGACGGTATCGTTCTCTCCGATGTCCATCCCGGGCGTTGCGGGCTTGCCGTTTACGGTGATCCTGCCCTCGGCAACGATCTCATCCGCCCCGCGCCGCGAAGCGATCCCCTGCTCGGCTAAAAACTTGTTGATGCGCATATCATGTCACGCAGAGTACTCTGCACTCCTTCGTTTCTGTGCCCATATCCATGGGCATATTTACATGATATACAAATTTTCGGAAAAAATCAAGCGATTCCCGAGGGAAATGAGCACTTGCCCCGCAACTTCCCCCTTGTTTTCGGGAAGAGGCATCGTCGTAAGCCCCTCGATGCGGATCTCGGAGAGCTCGTCCTGCGTGAGCGGGTAGGAAAAACTCCGCTTGATCTCATAGCCATCAAAGGGCATGGAACGATCGAGGAGCGGGATCATACGGTAGCGCGCATAGAGATCGTCGAAGAGTTCCTCCGTGCGTTCGTATGTCTGCGGACAATTGAGAAGGACGGAGACGAGCGTCATCCCCTGCCGTTCCGCGCTCGTAACGAGGCACCTGCCTGCCGCGGTGGTGAATCCCGTCTTGATGCCGTTCGCGCCCTCGTATGAGGAGAGAAATTTATTCTTGTTCTTCCATCCGCGCGGCTCATAGTAGCTTGTCGAGACGATCTCGCGGAATGTCTCGTTTTGCATGGCGTAGGCGGCAATGAGGGCAAGATCGCGGGCCGTGGTGTAGTGCCTGTCATCGGGAAGGCCGTGCGGGTTCTCAAAGCGGCTGTGCTCCGCCCCCATTTTTTCGGCGCGGCGCGTCATCTCGTGCGCAAAGGCCCCGATGCTCCCGCTGTGGTGCAGGGCGAGCGTCACGGCGCAGTCATTTCCCGAGCGGAGCATGAGCCCGTAGAGAAGATCCTGCACGGTGTATTCCTCCCCTGCTTTCAGATAGACGCTCGATCCCTCCACGCCGGCGGCCTCAGGCGGGACCGTGACGACGTCCGAGAGCGTGCAGTCCTCGATGATCATGATCGCCGTGAGGATCTTGGTCGTGCTTGCCATGGGAAGGTGTGCCTCGGCGTTCTCCTCGTGCAGAAAGCGCCGCGAGGTGACCTCCACGACGCACTCCGCGCGTCCCTTCGTCGCCGCCTCCGCATTCACGGGGATCAAGCGCACGGGAAGTGCGAAAAGCAGGGATAGCGCAAGAAAAAAGCTAATTTTCTTCATTCTTCTTTACCAAATTTTCCAGCAGTTCCCCCGCCTTTTCTATGATGCCGTCGAGCGGATCGTCGGTGACTTTCACGACGCGGCAACCGTGTCCGTCGTCGATGAGAAAGCCCGCCGGTTTGATGTGGACGACCGTCCCCGCGCCGCCCGCAAAGGGAAAGCTCTCATCGTCCTTGACTGCCTTCACCTCGCCGTATTCGCCGCCCCCGGAGAGGTATCCCATCGTCACCTTGGTGAAGGGAATGATCTCCGCCCCGCTTGCCGAGAAGACGGGATTGCCGATGACAGTGTTGACATCGACGAGCTTTACGAGTTGCTCTGCTGTTTTTTCCATGATGCCGTCAACTTTTTGCTTCTTATCCAATTTAACAATGCCTCCAATGCTTTTTTTGCAATCGCGAGTGTCAGAACGAGCCCGTTGAAGACGGTGACCGTCTCCACCGTAAGTTTGAGACAGGTTTCGTCGGCGAGCACGGTCCCGTTTTTGAGGGACAAAAACGGATGCTTCGTGCGTAGATACGCAAACGCGGCACCTCCGCCCGCCTGCAAGAGCGTGGCGAGCAGGATCCCGTAAATGGAATCTGCGCCCCCCGTCTCCACGATCTGGTGGAACTTATAGAGCTGGAAGCCGTCTGTGATCTCGAAGTATTTTCGCGTATCCCTCATCTTATCGTAGGGAAGGAATATCGCGAATTTCTTCGTGAGATGGATGGCAGCCCCGTCGCGGTATAGTTCGCCGTATCCGCCCAAGACCCGAAGCCCGAAGACACTCAGGGCGAAATAGGCCTTATTTTCCCGCACGTTGATGTAGGTATCGAACCCGACAAAGACGGGAAAGAGAAAGAGCAGTGTGCCAAGAAAAGCCGACCACACAAAAAATTCGCCCATGACCATATCATGCGCGAATTCATGTGATTTATGCAAGACCGAAAATGCGGATCAGGTGATTTTGACGATATCCGTGTCGTCCAATCCGCGCAAAAAGTCAGGGATGCCGTAGTCGCCATCCTCTTTTTGCTTGGGACTGTTCTTCCTCGGCGGCTCTTCGGACTCCGCATCGGCCGAGCCAAGCGTCGAGGAACTGTCTGCGTCGATGGTCTCCCACTCGCCGCGGGCATAGAGATAGCTGTCGTGCTCTCCCTCGGGACGGGCGATCGCATCCATGAGATCGTCGTAGTCGGGGAGTTCTTCGAGCGAGCGCAGCTTGAACCGCTTTAAGAATTCGTCCGTCGTGGCATAGAGGACGGGATGGCCGATGGCATCCTTGCGGCCGCACGCATAGATGAGCCCGAGCTCGAGAAGCGCATTGACGCCGTAATCGCTGCTCACGCCGCGCAGCTGTTCGATCTCGGCACGCGTGATGGGCTGTTTGTAGGCAATGATGGCGGCGCATTCGAGGATGGTGCGCGTGAGTTCCTTCTCGCGGATTGGAGTGAGAACGGCGGCGACGGAGTCCTTATAGGCGGGATTTGTTCCGAGTTGCGCCTTCTTATTGAATTCAAGAAGCCGGATGCCGCCGTTTTCCCCGTAGCGTTCTTTCAGAACATCCAGAACTTCCTTGATCTCCCCTTCCGTGACGCCGAGTTTTTCGGCAATGTCTGTAAGTTTTATGCTCTTTCCCGAGGCAAACAGGATGGCCTCGACGATATTCACTAAATTTTCCACGATGGATCTCCCTTATTCGTATTCGTCGATCTCTTCGCCTAACCACACATGGCTCGACTCCGAGTTGAAAGTGATAAAGATCTGTCCGAAGGGATCGGGCTGGCGTACACGCAAATATTGGTGTTTCAAAAGTTCGAGCACAGCCTGGAAGGTCGTCACGATCTCGGAACGGGAACTATCCCGCCCGAAGAGTTCCTCGAAGCGGACCTCCTCCTGCGCCTCGAACACGGCGAGGATGGACTGGATCTTCTGCGCGACCGTATATTCGTCTTGGGGGATCTCGCGCACATCCTCTTCCTCGTAGATCTCGTCGCCCCGCTTCAAAAGAAGGGAGGAGATGGCATGGACGAGGTTTTCTAGCGTGAGTTCATCGAGGGAATACACCGTCTTCGTCGCGCCGATCTCCTTGTCCGGCGGGCGGAAATACATCCCGAGCGTTTCCCGCTTTTTCAGCTCATCGACTTCCTCTTTGATACGCTTGTATTCCTCGATGGCGCGGATGAGCTCCTGCTTATCCTCCTCCACATCCGTGTCGTCCCAATAGTCGGCCATTTGCCCGAGAACGGGCACGAGCGACTGCGCCTTGATGCGGAGGATGGTCGCGGCGATGTTCAGATAGTCCGTGACTTTGTCCACGTCGAGGTAAGGGAGCCCGCGCATGTAGGCGAGGAATTGCTCGGTGACCTGTGATATGAAGATATCTTTGATCTCGATCTCTTCCTTGTCGATGAGGTAGAGAAGAAGGTCGAGCGGGCCCTCAAACCCGTCGAGGACCGTCGTATAGTCAACGTTGGAATCGAACCGTTCGCTGATATTTTTGATGCGGGCTTCCCGTGCCGCGGCCGTTTCGGCGGCTTTTGCGCGCTGTGCACGCTGGGCAAGCTCTTTTTCGATCTCCGCGTCGGCCATTGTCCCCTCTTCGGCTTCGATAGGCGTGAAAGAAGAGGCCGCGGGATCCTCTGCGATGCTCTCCGCAGGAGAAACTTCCGCGGCAGGTCCTGTCTCGGAGACTTCGATATCGTCGGTAGGATGCATGCGTGCGCCCTCTTGTTCTGAATTCATTACCACGGGATCAACCCCCAAAGTGTTGTGATGGGCCAGCCGAGAATGCCTGTCGCAAACTGCATGACCCAGCCGAGAACGTCAAAGTTGGAAATAAAATAGAGTCCTGTTCCTCTGACGAGCATGTTGCAGAGAAAACTTTCCGCGATGAGCCCGAGCAGGATCCACTGTCCGTAGTTGCGGAGGAAGCGGTAGACGGGCCCTCTTTTTTTGTTCAGTGCGTCCACGATGCGGAACCCGTCGAGCGGATAGAACGGCAGAAGGTTGAAGACCGCAAAGCTCAGGCTGTAAGCAAACAGCCGATAAGTAAATTCCGTCAGAACGTCATAGACGAAGATCACGCGCGGAAGATAGTAGACGACAACGAGATAGAGCGGATAGAAGATGAGCGCCGCCGTGATCAGGTTCATCACGATGCCCGCGATCGCGGTCAGAAAGAGCCCCATCCGATACCGCCTGAAATTCCCGGGATTGATGGGAACGGGCTTGGCCCAACCGAAGCCGACGAGCGTGAAGCAGAGCAGGCCTACGAGATCGAAGTGCCTCAGCGGATTTAGCGTGAGCCTGCCGTAGAACTTCGGCGTGAGATCCCCGCAACGATAGGCCACAGCGGCATGGGAGAACTCATGCAGGGTCAACACGATGGCCACCGCGAAGAAACTTGCGAGAAGGCCGATGAGGTAATTTGCCATACAAGTACAATTATACAACATATGGGAAAAAAAAGCAAGAAAAAATCGGATATTTTGAAAAAAATCCGATTGCTTCGTCAAAGGAATAAACTCCTCTTTTTGACATCTTTTCTTTCCGCGATCGTTCAAACCGTGAGCTTTTTACGCGATGGCCTGAATTTTTCGGGAAAAATGAATATTATGTCACACATAGTACATCGCAAAATTTCTCATTGCCACTTTCGCGCGGTCTCGCGGAGGGCGTCCCACCAGCCCATTTTGTCCGCATCATGCACGGTGATGAGATCTACTTTGCCGATCTCCACTCCGTTTCGGTATGCCGTGGCACACCCGGCGACGGTCCCCGCGGGGACGGGCGCTCTGAGGTCCTTGCAAAGTTCTATGGAGACGGATGCCTTTTCCTCTTCGCCGCGCCTTACGAATTCTTTCAGCGAACGCTCTGCCGCAACGCCGATCTCCCCCTCTATGCTCCCGCGCACGGGAACTCTTTCGGAAAGCTCTTCGCCCTCGGGGATGAGCACGCGCGTTTCATAGCTCTGAAAGCACCCATCGAGCATCTCCTTTGTCGCATCGAAACGGGAGGCGGAGCTGTCTGCACCGATGATGACGGAGATGAGGCGCGTCTCTCCCCTCTTGGCTGTCGCAGCGAGGCAAAATCCCGCTTCATTCGTAAAGCCTGTCTTGCCGCCGTCGCACCCCGTGTAGCTGCGGATGAGCTTGTTGGTATTGGTGATGCGGGTCGTCCTCCCGTCGGGATGGACAAAATCTTCATACCAGACCTTGGCGAATTCGAAATATTTCCGATGTCCGAGGAGCGCTCTCAGCATGAGGGCGACATCTTTCGCGCAGGAATATTGCGGCTCCTTGGGAAGCCCCGTGCAATTTGCGAAGAGAGTGTCCTCGGCGCCGAGTTCGCGGGCACGCGCATTCATTTTGGCCACGAAGTCCTCTTCGCTTCCCGCGATCCTCTCTGCGAGCGCCACACAGGAATCGTTTGCGGAGCAGACGGCCACCGTCTTCATGAGCTCCTCCGCCCGGTAGGAAAGCCCTGCCGCGAGAAAGACCTGCGAGCCCCCCATTCCCGCCGCATTTTGGCTCACGGTGATCTCCTCTTCGTAGGAGAGCCCCCCGCTTTCGACCGCTTCAAAGGACAGAAGCAAGGTCATGATCTTGCACATGCTGGCAATGGGCAGATGTTTGGTTTCCTCTCTTTGGCTGACGACCGTCCCGCTTTCGTATTCGCATAGATATGCCGCCTTCCCGGCCGTCTCTTCGGCGGACGCACGGACAATGCCGCATGCGGGAAAAACGAGCGATGCCGCAAGCAACGCGGCTGTTGCACCGATCAATAATTTTTTCATACCGATAGTTTGCGCACTCTGCAAAAAAATATCAAAGCAGTGTGCCGATCGGGTGAAATACGGCGAGAAGCAGGAGCATTTCAATAAGGCAAACGAGGAGGATAAAGATGGACAGCGCAATGAGATCGCCCCCGATGCCCGTGAAGTCCTTCTTGCAAAAGCAAAAATGCGGTGCGCGGACGCAGGAGAGCGCCGTCGCGCAGATGAGGACGGCGTCGATGAGCAGGTGAACGGGCAGATACAGGACGAAGACGACGAGCACGCCCGTTACGCGATAAACGGAAAAGAGGATGACGATGCTCCCCCCGAATGTGTAGGCGCGGTAGAGAAGCACGGCGGACGGCACGAAGAGCGCGGCGAGGTGGACCCCCGACAGCAAAATGAGGACGAGCAGAAGCGTTCTTCCCGCCGAGCGTTCCAGAAAGATGACGAAGACGTTGCGGTCGGAAAAGCAGACGCGGTCCAGATACCGTTCACACAGCGTGAGATGATACTCATATGCCGTCGGGGTGGTGATAAAGAGAAAACCGAGAACAATGCCGAGCAGATATAAAATGCCGAAGAGAAGTAACATGCGCTTGTGCTCGCGGATGCGTTCGAGACAGCCCGAAAAAAACGAAAGGTCCATATCCTAAGAATATGAACCTTACTATCATCTTTATTATCGATCATTCGGCCAACATGTTTTCGATGCCGATCCCGTATCCCCGCGTCGGGTCGTTGAGAAAGACATGGGTGACGGCGCCGATGAGTTTTCCCTCCTGTACGATGGGACTTCCGCTCATCCCTTGCACGATGCCGCCCGTCTCCGCGATGAGCCGTTCGTCCGTGACCTTGATGACAAAATTCTTGTTTTCGCGGTTTGCCGCGTCCACTTTGACGATATTGATCTCATATTCCTGCGGGCAGGTGCCGTCTACCGTGGAGTAAATGACTGCCTTGCCGATGGTGGCCTCCGCGAGCGGCGCGATCTCCGCGAGTTTGCAGTGCGAGAAATCATAGTTGCGGTCAAAATTGCCGTAGAGCCCGGTCTTGCACACTTTTTCGGCCTTTCCGAGCGGGACGTCGTTCATGAAGAGCCCCCTTAGCTCCCCCGCCTTGCCGCGGATGCCGCGGTTGACTCCGATGACGCTGCAGAGATAGACTTTTGCCTCTGCGATCCCGAGGGAATTCTTGTTTTCATCGCATACGTCATGGCCGAGCGCACCGAAACGGTAGGTCTGTTTATTGATATAAGTCACGGTACCGATCCCCGCGAGCGTATCGCGGATGAGCACCCCGATCTTGTATTTTCCGCTCTTTTTATCCCTGACGGGCGCGATCTCCGCCTGTGCCGTGTCCCCTTTTCTCCGCACGGTGAAGACGACGGTTCTTCCGCCGCTCCGCTCGAGTGCGGCATTGAGGTCGGAGATGGTCTTCACGCGGATCCCGTCTGCGGCCACGAGGGTATCCCCGATGCGGATCCCGGCCTCTTCGGCGGGGCGGTGCAAGCCGTCTTCGGCTGCGACTTCCGTCAGCCCTATCACCTCCGCGCCGTCTGCGGCCAGCATGAAACCTGCCGTCATGCCGCCGATATAATATTTTTCCGTCTCTGCGGCGGACGCGCAAAGCTGCTCGACGGGGATGATCGCCAGACATGCCGCGAGAAATAAAACTATAAAAAATTTCAGCTTATGCATGGGAACCTCCGTTTGCAGAAGGTATTTTGCGTAAGCTGAAAATTTCTATTCGGAAACGTCGCCGCCTTTACAGGGATTTTTTGTAAGCCGCGGCCTCCGCGAGCAGGGTGCGGGCATACGCGGTGACCTCTTCCCCCTCTCCCCCGATGAGACGGGCCAATTCACCGAGGCGAGCCTCATCGCGGACCTCACGGATGCGCGTAAAGGTCTTTCCGTCCTCTTCGTGCTTCTCGATGAGAAATTCCTTTTCGGCAAAAGAGGCGATGCGCGCGAGGTGCGTGACGGCAATGAGCTGTACGCTCCTTGAGATCTTGGCAAATTTTTCTGCCACGGCGCGGGCGGTCTTGCCGCCGATCCCCGCGTCGATCTCGTCAAAGATGTATGTGCCGATGCCGCCCGCCGAGGAACAGCTCGCCTTGACCGCCAGCATGAAACGGCTCATTTCGCCGCCGCTGATGATCTTTCCGAGCTCTTTCAAGGGCTCCCCCGCATTAGCGGAGAAGAGAAAGCGCAGCCCTCCCATGCCCTCGGAGGTCGCCTTGCCGATATCTTCACGGGAGTAGGCGTCGAATTGGACTTCGAAGCGGGCAGAAGGGATCGCCAACGATCTGAGCTCGCCGACGACCTGCGCGGTAAAGACCTCTGCGGCCTTTTGTCTTGCCTCTGTCAGCCGGACGCAGGCGGCAAAGAGCTTATTTTCAGTGCTTTCAAGCTGTTTGGAAAGCTCCTCCAAGCGCGCTTCGCTGTCCGAGAGAAGTTCACACTCCTCCTTGGCACGCGAGAGAAACGCCATGACTTCGGCGTACGTTGCGCCGTATTTCTTCTTGATGGCTTTGAGCTCATCCAGCCGCGCTTCGATGCGTTCCGCCTCCCGTTCGTCAACATCCGTCTCCGAGAGCAAGTCCTCGATGGTGGCGGCGATGTCTTCGAGCTCCCCCGCCGCGGCATCCAAGCGTTCGGAGAGTGCCTCGCATTTAGGTTCATATTTGAGAATGGAGTTGAGCGCGCGGCGTGCGCTTCTGACCGCGTCCGTTCCCCCGCCGTCGGACATGAGCCCGTCCCGTGCGGCAGAGAGCCCCTCCAAAATGCGTTCGGCATTGCGGCAACGCGTCTGCAAGGCTCGCAGTTCTTCTTCCTCCCCTTCCTTGGGGGATACGCGCTCGATCTCTTCGATCTGATACCTCAGAACATCGATCCTGCGGTTGCGCTCCCCCTCGTCTCCGCCTAACTTCGAGATCTCCTGTAAGAGCTCTTTGCGTGCGGCGAGCAGCGTGCGCACCGTTTCCTTCCGTTTTGCGACCTCCTCTCCCGCGATCGAATCGAGCATGCGGAGCTGGTTGCTCTCTTTGAGCAGGAAGAAATGCTCGCTCTGTCCGTGAACGTCCACGAGGAGCGCCGTGATGCGGCGGAGCATGGAGGCGGTGACGGTGACGCCGTTTACTTTCAGCGTGCCCTTGCCGTCGGAAGTCAGTTTGCGCGAGATGAGGATGCTCTCCTCGGGCTCGATGTCGTATTCTTCGAGAATAGCCTTTGTTTCGTCGGAAACGGAAAACTCGGCCTGTACGAGACAGGCCGCTTCCCCCGAACGTACCATGCCCTTGTCCGCTTTCGCGCCGAGGACAAAGTCGATGGAATCCAATATGACGGATTTTCCCGCGCCCGTCTCGCCCGTGAGGACGTTCAGTCCCTCGGAGAATTCGATCTCCGCGCGGTCGATGAGGGCAACATTTTTGATGGTAAGCCGTTTCAGCATGTTTTCAGGAGCGTTTCGAGTTTTCCGCAGACGGTATGTGCGTCCGCGGTGGTCTCGCAGACGATGAGTACGGTATCGTCGCCCGAAATCGTTCCCGCGACTTCGCGGTAGGCGAGATGGTCGACGACGACGCCCGCATTTGCGCCGTTGCCGTTGAGCGTCTTGATGATGATGAGATTGCCGACGGCGCGGATGTTCTCCACACAGGTCTGGAAGAGCGAGCGCATCTTATCGGAGATGCCGTCTTCGTTTTCGTTGACGGAGGCATAGCGGAAGCGCTTGTTGTTTCCCTTGACCTTGAAGAGGCGCAGTTCCTTGATGTCGCGGGAGACCGTCGCCTGCGTCACTGAGAAGTTGCATGCGGCGAGCTCGGCGCAAAGCTCTTCCTGCGTCTCGATCTCTTTCTCCGAAATGATTTCAAGGATCTTACTGTGGCGTGCATTTCTGAGCATTGTTCATATTCCCCTTTGTATTTTTAATTGATTTTTTTTGTAAGTCTTGCAAAAAAGCTGCGGCGGTCCCGTGTGAGGAACCGTGCAACGCGCGTCGCCTTGGTGACCGTGATCTTGTCCTCCACGCCGACTTTCCCCAAAAAAACGCCGTCGCCGTAGGCCATGAGGGAATCCCCCTCGGAGATCCCGAAAGTGAGGACGGCGCTGTCCGCACAGATGACGGGGCGGCTTTTGAGCGAAAAGGCGCACACGGGCGTCAGCAAGAAGACGTTGCAGTCGGGAGTTGCGATGCTCCCCCCCGCCGAGAGCGAATAGGCCGTGGAGCCCGTCGGCGTGGCGACGATGAGACCGTCGGCAACAAAATCCCCCGTCTTTTCGCCGTTCATGCGGACGGCGATGCTCTGTACGCGGTTGGCGTGCCCGGGGGAAACTTCGCGCAAGAGCGTCAGCTCGTTGAGGCAGAGCGAAGTGTTTCCGTTCAGGCAGATCTCGAGCATACTGCGTTCGACGACGGGGCAGGCCTCATCGAGAATGAGCGCGGCAAGCGCATCTCTTTCATCGCGTTCGAATTCCGTGAGGAACCCGAGCCGCCCGTAGTTGACCCCGACGAGCGGGACATCGCACTGTGCCGCACGCTTTGCCGCGTGGAGCATGGTACCGTCGCCGCCGAGCACGATCAGCCTGTCGCATTCGCAGATATCGTCGTCCGAGGCGATGAGCTTGGCGCCGATGCCCCGCGCCTGCAATAGGCTAAGGTATTCCTCCGCCGTCTCCTGCGCTACGTTGTAGTAGATGCCGATTTGCATATCTGTAAATATTATAGTATCATTTTTGCATAATTGCAAGTATTTTTCGGATATTTTCACCTTTCTTCGAAAATTTTTTTGGCGTGGTCCAAAAAAACGTTCTCAGCGATGGCTTGTCCGCCCCGCAGGAGCCAGACAATATACTCAATATTCTTCCCAGGAAGCACGGGCGCATTGACGATATCCTGCGGCGCGAGCCCCATTTCAACGCAAAATTTATAGAAATCCGCGAGGAGCGCACTGTGATGGATGCGGGGAAGGATGCCGCTCTTCGTCAGCCCCTTCCCGCCGCATTCGAATTGCGGTTTGAAGAGCACGAGCGCATGGGCGCCCTCAGGTAAGATCTCGCGGACGGCAGGCAGGACCAACCTCAGCGAGATGAAACTCAGATCGGATACGACCCCGTCGGGCCGTTCGGGAAAATCCGAACTTTTCAAGTAACGGGCATTGACGCCGTCCATGACGACGACCCGCCCGTCCGAGGCAATGCGTGCGTCGAGCTGGCCATGTCCGACGTCCACGGCATACACCCGCGCCGCACCGCGGCGGAGGAGCACATCCGTGAACCCGCCCGTGCTCGCTCCTAAATCGGCGAACGTACGGTTTTCCACGGGAACGGGAAAGAGTCCGAGGGCACGGTCAAGCTTTTTGGCGCCCGCCGAGGCAAAATCTGCGCCCTCTGCGATCTCGAGGCCCATCTCCGAGAGGAGATCGTCGTCGGGGCGGACGGGTCTTCCGTGCAGGAGGACGCGCCCTTGCATGAGCGCCTCCTTTGCTTTTGTGCGCGAACCGAAGCGGCCCGCGAGCAATTTATCCGCGCGCATGAAGTTCCCTCAGGCAGGACACGATTTCGTCGCGGTCCAATCCGTATTTGGCGGCGAGCGATCCCGCTTCTCCGTGCGGGATGAAGGCGTCGGCATAGCCGAAGCATTTCACGAATTTTCCGCTGTCCCGGTAGAAGCGCGCGACGGCATCCCCCAGTCCTCCCGTGACGACGTTGTCCTCGATGGTCACGACATACTTCTCCGCGCGCGAGGCAAGGAGCTCGGCGTCGAGCGGCTTCAAAAAGCGTGCATTGACGAGCGTAAACTCCGCCTCTCCCCGCAGGATCTCTGCGGCTTCCTCTGCGAGTTTGATGCATCTCTCCCCAGCCGCAAGAACGATTATGTCTGACGTAGTACTATGTAAAATTTCGAATTTCCCCCTTTCGACAGGGCAAACGGGCCCCTCTGAACCGAGAAGCGGGTATCTTATGGCGAACGGGCCGCCATAGTTTGCCCCCATGCGGAGCATCGCGCGCATCTCGCCGATGTCTTTGGGGATCCCCACCGTGAGGTTGGGGATGAAGGAGAGATAGGAGAGATCGAAGACGCCCTGGTGCGTCTCGCCATCGGGACCCGTGATCCCCGCATGGTCGATGCAGAACGTCACGGGCAGATTTTGTCCGCAGACGTCGTGGATGACTTCATCGAAGGCGCGTTGCAGGAAGGTGGAATAGATGGCATAGTATGGGCGCATCCCCTCCGCGGCGAGTGCGGCAGCGAGGACGCAACCATGCTCCTCGCAGATCCCGACGTCAAAAGCCCTGTCGGGAAAGCGTTCGAAGAAGGGTCTTAACCCGAGGCTGTCCGTCATGGCGGCCGTCACGACGACGACGCGGCTGTCTTTTTCGGCGAGGCGGATGAGTTCTTCGCCGAGTGCCGCGGGATATTTGCTCTGCGGGGCAGGCTTGGGGCTGAACCCGTGCGTTTCCGTGGGGGCGTTTTCACTGAACGGATACCCGAGCCCCTTTCGCGTGGTGACGTGCAGGAGTACGCTCCCCGCTTTCAGTTTTGTTTTTGCCTCTTCGAGGGCGGGGAGCAAACTGCCGAGCTCGTTCCCGTTGACGCCGCCCATGTAGGTCAGGCCGAATTGCTCGAAGAGACGGGCATCGCGTTCGCCTGTTTTGAGCCCGTCGAGGATATCCTGCGTGGCTCCTTCCGTGGGAGAAATGGACATACCGTTGTCGTTCAGAACGATCAGGATGTTTGTTTTCAGGACGGCAAGGCTGTTGAGGGCTTCGAAGATGAGGCCGTTCTGGAAGGAACCGTCGCCGACGAGTGCCACGACGGAAAAATCCTCTTGTTTGAGATCCCGTGCCTTTGCGATGCCGAGGGCCGCGGAGATGGCAGTGCCCGCATGGCCTGCGCCGTAGCAATCGTAGACGCTCTCCCCGCGCTTGGGAAATCCAGAGATCCCCCCCTCCTGCCTCAAAGTGTGAAAGAGCGCCGCCCTGTCGGAGAGCAATTTATGGGCGTAGCACTGATGCCCGACGTCGAAGACCAACTTATCGCGCGGGAAATCAAAGACGCGGTGCAGGGCTACGGTAAGCTCTACGGCACCGAGGTTGGACGAGAGATGCCCGCCGCAAGCCGAAACGGTGCGGAAGATCTCCTCCCGCAGTTGCTCGCACAGCGCATTCAGTTGTTCAAGGGAGGCATTTTTGAGTTGTGCCCGGGAGATGTTTTTCATCATATATAAAACCGGCGAACACGCCGTTCCGCCGTCATAGTGCCCGCATTGCGACCATTTCCACGATGCCGTGTAAAAATTCCGCATCAACGCCGATGCCGCCGAGAAGCTCGTGGCAGTTTGCGCGGTATTGCTCGCACAGCTCCGCGGCACGCGTTTTTCCGTACAGCCTGACTGCCGTGAACTTCCCCTCTTCGCGGTCTTTTCCCGGAGTTTTTCCGAGTTTTGTGGCCGTTTCGTCGAGCAAGTCGTCCGTCAGCTGAAAGAGCAGCCCGAGGGTTTCCCCGAACCGCGCCAAACGATCCCCTTCGCGGCCGGCAAGCGTGGCGGCCATGATGAGGGGTGCGGCGATCATTTTGCCCGTTTTATGAATGTGGATGAAGCGCAGATCTTCCTGCGTTCCCTCCCTGTCCTCAAAGAGAAGATCGGCCGATTGTCCCGCCACCATGCCCTGTACTCCCGCCGCATGCGCAAGAATTTGGGCGGCCTTGCAGTGTAGGGCATCCCTCCCTGCCTCGGAGAGCAACAGCTCCATCGCACAGGAGAGCAGTCCGTCCCCCGCGAGGATGGCGTTGGCCTCCCCGAAGACGACATGGTTGGAGGGTTTCCCCCGTCTGAGGTCGTCGTTGTCCATTGCGGGCAGATCGTCGTGGATGAGCGAATAGGTATGGATACATTCGATGGCGACCGCGAACAAAAGCTCCTGTTCGTATTCGCGGCCGAGCATGTCGAGCGAGGAGAGAAACAGTACGGGACGGATGCGCTTTCCCCCCGCGAGCAGGGAATACTGCATGCTCTCGCGGAGAACGGGCGGAGCGATCTCCATCCCGGCACAGAAGTTGCCGAGCTCGCGCTCAAAGAAGGCGCGGTACAATTCATAGCGGACTTGGAAATTCATGCCTGTCTCTCCGCGGCCTCGATCGTATTTCTGAGGAGCATGGCGACCGTCATCGGTCCCACGCCGCCCGGGACGGGCGTGATGTAGGATGCCTTTTTAGAGACGCTTTCGAAATCGACGTCCCCGCAAAGTTTTCCGTCCGCGCGGTGGATCCCGACGTCGATGACGACGGCCCCCTCCTTGACCATTTCGGCCGTGACAAACCGGGGACGCCCCACCGCGGCAACGAGGATATCCGCTCTTCTGGAAATTTCCCTTAGTCCGTTGGTCTTGGAATGGCACAGCGTGACCGTGGCATCCGCATTGTTGAGCAGCATGGCAAGAGGCTTGCCCACGATATTGCTCCTGCCGAGCACGACGGCGCGTTTGCCCGACGGACGGATGCCGTAGCGTTGCAAAAGTTCCATGATGCCGAGCGGCGTGCATGCGACTGTTCCCGGCTCCCCTTTGGCGAGTGCGCCGATATTCTCTGCGGAGAAGCCGTCAACGTCCTTGGACGCGGGGATGCAGGCAAGGAGGCGGGAGGCGTTGAGCCCGTTTGGAAGCGGAAGCTGGACGAGTACGCCGTGGATCGCAGGGTCCGAGGCAAGCGTTTCCACCACATATTCGGCCTCCTCCTGCAAGATATCGGCGGGCAAGATCCTTAAAACAGAGCGGATGCCCGTTTCCCCGCACGCTTTGATTTTATTTCTTATGTATACTTCCGATGCGGGATCGTCGCCGATCTGCACCACTGCGAGCCCGACGGGGATCCCCTTTTTCGACAAAAAGGCGGCCGCCCGCGCTTTGAGGTCGGCACGGATGTCAGCCGCGATCTGTTTTCCGTCTATGATCTTCATACGTTGATGATCCCCCCTAAAACGCCATTGACAAAGTCGGCGGAATTTTCGGTGGAATATTTTTTGGCGAGCGCAACGGCTTCGTTTACCGATACCACGGGCGGGATGTCGTCAAAATACACGATCTCGGCCAATGCGATGAGAAGAATGGCCTTATCGGCGGTATAGATACGGTAATCCGCAAACCGTTTCACGGCCGCGGCGATCGTGGCCGAAAGCTCTTCGAAGTGTTCACGGACGGTGGAAACAAGACGCTCTGCGAACGCCTTGTCGTCTTCCCCGAGTTTGAGCTTCAGGTAGACCTTCGCGCGCTCTGGGGCCGTCAGATCCCCGCCGAGCAGACGCGCAAAGACTGCCTGAAAGGCCGCCTCTCTTGCAATGCTTCTCATGGTATCTCCTCAGACTGTCATGGTTTTCCCTTCCCCGGTGCGGGGAAGGGAGGCGTCAGACATTCTTTTTGTCTTCCTGTTCGTCCTGGTCGTGCTGTTGGAATTCGGCCATGGCCGGCTGTTCGGGATCGGGGAAGATGACGCTCTGGACGTGAACGTCTACCTCGGCGATCTTGTATTTCGTCATCGACTCGACCATCTGCTTGATGGTCTGCTGGATGCGGTATGCGAGCTCGGGGACATTGTAGCCGTAGTGGGCGATCACCGAAATGTCGACGAAGACACCCTCCTTCTCAAAGCTCACCTTGATGCCCTTGCTCTTGGACGGGATGAGCTCGATGCCCTCTGTCTCCTGCAAGCTCAGCGCAACGATGCCGCTTACGATGTCCGAATTGTAGGTGATCTTTCCCTTTTGGCCGTTGGGATTGTATTTGATGCTTGCCATAATTTTACTCCGATACGATGGTAGTATGGAATCATTATAGCACATATTTTCAGATTTTACTACTGTTTTTTCTCAACTTTCCGCATAAACGGGCATAATTATGATATTTCCGTTGCGGATATTGTGCTCCACTTCGATGGCATAGAAGATTTTGGTGACGGTTTCGGCGGTCAATTCGGAGGAATTGATGAAGATGTTGATGTTTTCGTGGTCCCCGATGGAGACGGCGGCGTCAGAGAACCCAAGCGCCTTGATGACGGATTCGAGCACGAGTTCATCCTCCATGATGTCCACGAGCGCCTGCTTTTGGGCGACGGCTTCGGCGTACTCGGCGGAATCCTTGGCGTAGGCCGCAATGACGCTGTCGAGCTGGACGAACTCCTCGCTCCGTGTGGAACTTCTGGTGTCGCGGTACGTCGTGAAGTAGTTGACTTCGACGCTGGCGCTGCCGTCGACCGTGGACCCTCTCGTGCCTGCGAGCACGAAGTTGAAGATCGCAGTGACGGCGAGCAGTAGAACGAGTGTGGACATAAGTGCGATTTTCTTGGTGTTTGACATAGCTATCTCCTTCAAATAAAAATTTCTTTTTTCAGCTCTCCGCGGGATACACGAGCACGGCCTGTTTGGGGATATTCAGCGCCCCTGCGGCGATCTCGAGGATGTGCATCCGCGTGAGGATCCCATCTTCACCGCGGAAGATTACGACTGCGCCTACAGGCATGCCCTCCTCTTCCGTGACCATGACCGTTGCCTCGGTGACTTCGTCGAGCGTCTCGATGAGGCGGATGAGCCGTGATTCCCGCTCCGTGGGGGCATATCCCCCGCTGTCGTCCGAAACGGCAAATACGCGGAACACGACGATGAGCAAGACGAGCGCAAGGAGCAGTACGGCGATGATGCGCACGGTCTTATTTTCAAAAAACCGTTTGAGCGATTCGGATCTCACGAGACCTCCACGTCGCACCCGTAGGCGCCGGAGAGCTCCTCTCGGATGTTGGTCATGATATTTATACGCTCATCTTCGCCGATTATGCCTTGAAATGCGAGGGTCACGGAGATTTTTTCGGGGTCGAAGTTTGCCGTTTGTTTCCGCTTTACCTCGACTTGTGCCGAAAGCCCGTAGTTCTCTGAAATACGAGCGCAGATCGCCTCCTCGTCCCGCCGTTCAAGCAGTTCCGCGCAGGCGAGATAATACCCCGCGTCCTCCTCATATTGCGCCGAGGGAACGTCGGAAAGATCTTTTTTCGTCAATCCCAACACAGGCGAGATCATGACGATGAGGAGAAACAGGCGCGTCGTACCCTTGATGAACTGCCCCATCTTGCCGCCGGGAGCGATGACCGTGACGACGGAGGCAATGAGGATGATGCCCGCGATGCTCAGAATGTATGCCTTCATCAGAAGATCGCCCCCGTGGAACAAATGAGCAGAAGAATTGTGAGAAAATAGAGGAATGCCATGGAAAGCAGCGCGGCGAGAAAATATCCGCTGTCCCGCGCAAGGCAGGAGAGGAAGGAGGAGATGCTCCCCCCGACGGGCTCGGTCGCGGCCGCACTGACGCGCAGGAGAAGGCGGAAGACGAGGAACAGGATGAGCGGGCGCAGGACGGTGCCGGCAAGCAGAATGATGGCAAACGTCCCCACGGCGTTCTTGATGAGCACGCTCCCGGCTACGACGAGCTCGACGCCGCCCGAGAGAAATCCCCCCACGAAGGGCACGGAACCCGCGATCAGATATTTCACCGCGCGCAGGGACATCCCGTCATACTGGGCCGCGGCGATGCCCTGCACGGAAATGAACAACCCGAAGATGCCGAGCGTCAGCCCGAGCAGCCATTTGGAGATCCCCTTGAACAGTTCCCCGAGCTTTTCGACGCGGAGATTTTCCGTCAGATGCGAGACAAAGGTGAGCACGATGACGATGATCGCGGAGGGTAGAATGACGGAGGAGAAGAGCGACGCGAGCGCCCCGCCGAAGAAGGCGACCGCGGGCCTGAAGATGCCGGCAGAGACGGCTCCCCCGCTCGCCGCCATCAGCGTGAGCAGGATCGGGTAGACGAGCTCCATCTGTCTCTGCATGGAGGATATGGCGTCATATCCCGCTTGCAGGACGCCGATAAGGCTCGCAAGCACGACGGCACCCACGGAAATGTAGGAAACAAAATGTATTATGTCTGACGTAGTACTGTGCAAAAAGCTGTTTTTGACGCTATTCAACACTCCACAGAGCAGTGCTACGGCCAAGATCACGGTAAAGGCGGGGAGCATCTTCTGCCCCTCTTCCCATACGAGCGATAGGACGGCATGGAAGAGATCCCCGTAATCGAGGGAGAGGTCCCCCGTGATGAGGTCGCGCAATTTGTTCTTGACGGACACCCCTCCGAAATCCGAGAGCGTATCGAGAAAGTTTTGCAATTCTTCCGTATCGAGGGAGGTGAGAAGATCGTCAATGGTATCCTCAAGCTCTCCCATTGCCTCCTCCTGTGTGGCCGCCGAGACGTTCACTGTCCTTCCCATACTCCCCCATGCGCACAGGATGCAGCAGAGAAACAAGGCCAACATGATAAATTTTTTCATCCCATGAGCTCCAATAGATGCAGGATGAGCGTGAGAACGCTCTCGATGATCGGAACGGCGAGAACGAGGATCACGATCTTCCCCGCAAAGATGAGCTTGTCCGCGAGAGAATTTTGGCCGAAGTCGGAAAGTACGCCCGCGCTGAACTCCACGATATATCCGATGCCGATCATTTTGAGGAGGATCTTGATGAGGGATGGGTCGATCCCCGTCGTATCCGCGATGTCCTGAAAGATCTGGATGCTTCCGCGGAATGTCTCGAATGCGACGAGCAGCAGAATGATACTGCCGGCGACCGTGACGGCGAATGCGAGCTCGGGTTTGGTCTCTTTGAGCAGGATGGCGGCCACCGCCGTCACAAAAGCAATGCCGACGAGCTGAAAGATCATCAGTATCCCCCGAAGAGATCCTGTATCAGGGAGAAGAGGTCCCCGATCATGGTTGCGGCGACCGTGAGCGCGATGACGAGCCCCACGATGGAGACGACAGTCGCCACATCGTCGCGGTCGGATTTTTTGAGGACCTGGCAGACGATGGTGATGATGATGCCGATGGCGGCAAGTTTGAAGATGATGGAGATATCTATCATAGGATGAGGATGACAAAGGCAAGCCCCGCGAGCAGGCCCAATTTGAGATAGAGGTCGCTATGCGACTTGGCTTCCCGCTCAGCCGCCGCTTTTTTCTCCGCGATCGGCTGTTTTTTCGATTGAAAATACTCCCGTTGGGAGATAGAATCCCCCTTGCCGAGCATGGAATACAGTCCCTCGCAATCTGCTCTCTCCGCTTCCGTCAAATAGCTTTCGCGGCAGACGATCTCCTCGTGGCGGGCGACCCGCTCCATTGTTTTCCCGAAGTCGCCGTTGAAATGACAGCTCCCGAGAAAGGCGGGGAGCGGCTTTTTCGCATAGCCGAGTTCGGCGATATACCGCTCGACAAAATCTGAAAGCTGGGAGAAATAACTTCTCCGCGCGCGGTACTTTTCGGCGGCAAGATAGCCGATGGCCGTGCAAAAGGCCACGATGAGCGCACACAGGATCAGCCTAAGCCACATGGTTCCTCCTTCCCTCCGAGGATCTCGCGGACGCCGCCGAGCCCGTCGAGCAGAATATAGCGGTCGAAGATCTTGTCGGGAACGTCCTCGAAGCGCGTGAGATGTGCCGATGCAAAGACAAAGATCCCGCTCGCGACGGCGCGGCGCACGGCGGCATAATCGTCTCCGACAAGCTCGTCCGTCACGATGACGTCCGGCCTGAGGGCGCGGATGGCCGAGGTAAATGCCGTGGATTTGTCTGCGAAGCGGATGACGTCGGCCGTCTCCCCGAGTTGGCCCGCCGACAGCTCTCCCCTCTCGTCGCTGACGAGGATGTTGGAGGAGCGTTTTTCGCACACCGTTCTCGTGAGGTCTCTCAGAAGGGTCGTCTTCCCGTCCCCGGGCGGGCCGAGGAGGATGAGCGAACAGAGCCCGCTTTCGAGGCAGCGCCTGTAAATTTCCGCCGCACAGCCGATGACGTCGTGCGGGATGCGGATGCAGAGCGACGTGATATCGCGGACTGCCTGTACGCTCCCACGTTCATAGACAAAGGTGCCGGCGACCCCGAGCCGTTCTCCGTGTGCGGCCGTGAGAAATCCCTCCTTCAATTGGTTTTCCACGGCATAGACGGAGTGCTCACAGGCGGCGAGCAGGATCTCCTCGATTTCATGGAGCGTCGGGCGGAGTGCATGTGCCGCCGAGCAGAGCCCCGATGTGCCCAAAAAATGGAATTCTCCGCCGTAGTTGACATGGAGCGGCTTGTCCGCGCGCACGCGCAATTCATAGAGCTTGTTGAGATTGAGGCACTGCACGCACGACGAAATGCGTGGCGGAAGGAATTCGAGCACACCCTATCCTATGCGCTGCTCCCTGTAAAAATGACAAGCCTGTCCGTCGCACAAGCATATCGCCCATAGAAAAACAGCACAGAAAAACAGCGGGCACGCCCGCTGTTTGCATGAAATTTTTCAATTGTTCCCGCATGTTCTGCGGAGCTCTAAGCGCGCTCAGGAGATCACGAATACGTTGACACTGTTGTTCTTGACCGTCGCTTTGAGGACATTCCCCTCGACTGCGATCTCCGTGCAAACGGGCTCGATGTGCGTGGCCTTGCCCGCCTTGATGCCGATCTCGTTGATGACGGTTGGATCCTCGTGCCAAAGCGTCGTCACGGACGCCTTCTTCATGGGCGGGAAGTTTTCGAGCACCGCATTGAGCTCCTCATCCTTCCCCGACACATTGACGACTTTCAGATAGATCTTGCCGTCTTCGCCGACCGTTGCGCTCTCGAAGACGCGCTCGTTGACTTTCCAGATGTTTTTGTAGAGCACTTCGTGCCATTCGCCGTCCTTAAAGATGGACGCTGTGAAGGTGCGTTTCGTGTATTCGAGGCGCATGGTGTTCCCCTCGGGAGAATAGCCGAGGAACTTATCCTTCCCCATCATTTCGCAGACGGTGCGCATGAAATCCACGCGCTTGTCAAAGGAGACGTCGTAGCCCTTATGGTTTTTGCCGTATTGGCAACTGATGGAGAACCCTGCGCAGTCCATCGTCCCCGCATCGCGCACATCCTTGACGCCGACTCCCGCGATAAAACTCTGTTCGCCCGAAAGACGGCGGAATTCGATCTCCACGTTGCACTCCGAGAAGTCCTGTGCGTCATAGTAGTAGCCGTTGAATGCGTCGCTCTCCTCGATGATGAGCGCATTCCCCTCGATGTGCCCGCCGCGGCAGTTGGGATAGACTTTCCACCCGCCGAGACCGTTTTTGAAGTCGTGCGAATAGAGGCACTTGCCCGTCTTGCGGTCAAAGACTTTGACGGATGAGACCGCGCTCGCGGTGCGGTGTCCCCCGATGAGCAGGCCGCCTGCGTTGTCGTCGTTGACGGGAGCGACATCGGTGAGCGTGAATTTGCCCGTGTTGGCGGCAAACATCTGCTGTACATAGTAGTTGGGCGTGAGCATGACGTCGCGCGCGTTGAACCAGATCATGTTGGGGGTCCAGCGATAGTTATATGTGGAGGCGAACAAGGGCGCATAGCACGTCATTCTTACCACGTCGGAATTGCGCTCGCAGCCCGTGAGGAAGGCCGCCTCGGCAAGCGCCGAACGAAGATTGTTGTCCCCGTTGAGCCGTCCGCGTCCGTCGGACATGGTGTGCATCGCGTATTCGCCCATGAAGACCTTTGCGCCGGTTCTGTCGTAGCAGTCGTAGCGTTTTGTGTTGTCGATGAACCATTGGTAGGAATTATAGACGTGCTCGTCGACGATCATGTCGCGGTATTTCTCGTTGATGATCTTCCAGCTCTCGTTGGAATCGGAGGGACGGATGTCTACCCCGCACGTCGTCACAACGGTGATGTTGAATTTTTTGAGGAGATCGGTCACGCGGCCCTTGTACATATATTGGCGCACGCCGAGCAGACAGGAGGCAAAGTTATCGAAGTATTCATACCCCCAATTTTCATTGCCGATGCCGATGTATTTGAGCTCGAAGGGCGCGGGATGCCCCATATCCGAGCGCACTTTTGCCCAATACGCCTCGTTCTTATCGGTGGAGGAAATGTCACCCTTGGCGAAGTAGATGAGGTCGGCGACGTTGTCGATGACCTCTTCCTGGAATCTCCTCGTCCCCGGCATGATGCGCTGATAGCCCGTTTTGCGCTGTTCCCCCATGCGGATCTGGCAGAGCAGGCCGCAGTGGAGGACGGGCAAGGGCGTGGCGCCGATGTCTTCACAGAGCGCGAAGTATTCATAGAAGCCGATGCCGTAAGACTGCATGTAGCGCCAGACGTTGCAGATCTGCTTGCGCTGTTCGAGCGGGCCGACGGTATTGCGCCACTTGTATTGATGATCGAAGTCGACGTCCCCCTCCACAACGCATCCGCCGGGGAAGCGCATGAAGGAAGGATGGCAGTCTTTGAGCACTTGCACGATGCGCTTGGAGAGCTTGCCGTTCTTGTATTTTGCGGGATCTCCCCAAACATCCTCGGGGAGCAGGGAGACGTAGTCGATGCCGATCTTGCCGTTGCCCTCGAGATTGATGCAGAGGCGCCCCATGAAGTCCTTCTCGGCGACGACGCTCGTTGTCACCTTGATCCATTCCCCGTCCGTTCCCGCGGGGATCTTGATCTCGCCGATGTCGGTGTGTCTGCCGTGTGCGCCGCGGATGAAGACCTTCGCGATGCCCTTGTAGCCGAGCCGCCTGACCCACATGGAGAAGAGATACCGCTTGCCCTTTTCGATGGGCATGCCGTAGATGTCGTATCCGCCGTTCGTATAGTAGCCGGGATTTTCGAGATGATAGATCCCGCCCACATCGAGGGAGAGATAGGAAGGATTGTTCTCGTGCAATCCCCCCTTCTTGACGATTTTTTTGGGCCCCGCACCATAGATATCCCAATAGAAACCATTGGCCTTGCGGACCTCTACCGTGCTCTCGCAGTTGTAATCGTCATAGGAAAAATACTCGAATTCGAAGGAATTGTTGATGACCATTTCGGCATTGAGCCCGCCGTCGGCCGCCTGGTTGATATCTTCAAAAAAGAGTCCGTAGAGATGTTCGGAAATATCCACCCCTCTCTTGGACGCATCGAGTTTGTAGTTCAGCATTGCTTCCACCCCCACCGCTTTGAGCGGCTTGATTTTGTTATCCATATTATAACAATCGCTCCCGCTTTCGTCAACGGTTTGATGAAACATAAACCATTTTACTTTGACGTGAACAAGTATTTTGCGGAAAGAACGGGGACGATTGCGCATACTCTAAAATAAATGAAGATACGAAGAATTTTTCTCGGCGCGGCACTTGCCGTTCTGCTCCTCATCGTTGCATTTTTCGGCGTACGGAGCAGTTTCCCGCGGCCATTTTTGGAGGAAGTGCGGGCAAGCGGCCTGCATCCTTCCCTCGTCTATGCGGTGATGCGGGCGGAGAGCGGGTTCGACGAACGTGCCGTGAGCAGTGCTGGGGCAGTCGGGCTCATGCAGCTCATGCCCGCCACGGCTCAGTTTATCTGTGCGCGCGAGGGGATCGTATATGAGGAAAGCAGGCTGACGGAGGGCGCGTATAATCTGAAATTGGGCCTTCTGTATCTCAAATACCTCCTTGAAAGGTTCCCCGTCGAGGAGACGGCGATTGTGGCATACAATGCGGGGGAGGGCGCGGTGCGGGAATGGCTTGCCGACGCCGCGTATTCCGCGGATGGCCGCACGTTGAAGAAGATCCCCTATCCCGAAACGGCGCGCTATCTGAAAAAAATTACGAAAATAAAAAAATTCTATGATTTTTTCTATTGATTCTTGTTGACATTTCTCTTGAAATGCGGTACAATAACAAAGCTGTCAGGTGATGCGGTCGTGGCGGAATTGGCAGACGCGCAAGACTAAGGATCTTGTGGGATGACCGTGCAGGTTCAACTCC
>CANQJJ010000010.1 GCA_947624215.1 uncultured Clostridia bacterium | reverse complement strand
GAAAAGCGCTCCCTGCGGGGAGCGCTTCTTTTGTGTGGAGAAAAATTACAGCTCGGCGAAATACTTGATGGTGCGGACCATCTGCGAGGTGTAGCTGTTCTCGTTGTCGTACCAAGCAACGACCTGTACCTGATAGGTGTCGTCGTCGATCTTGGTGACCATGGTCTGGGTCGCATCGAAGAGGGAGCCGTAGGTGATGCCGATGATATCGGAGGAGACGAGCAGCTCTTCTGTGTAGCCGAAGGAAGCGGAAGCGGCGGCCTTCATGGCGTCGTTGATGCTCTGCTTGGTGATGTCTTTGCCCTTGACGACGGCGACGAGGATGGTCGTGGAGCCCGTGGGAACGGGAACGCGCTGGGCGCTGCCGATGAGCTTGCCGTTGAGGGCGGGGATGACGAGGCCGATGGCCTTCGCTGCGCCCGTGGAGTTGGGAACGATGTTGACGGCGGCGGCGCGGGCTCTTCTCAGATCTCCCTTGCGGTGAGGGCCGTCGAGCACCATCTGGTCGCCCGTGAAGGCGTGGACGGTGGTCATGATACCCGAAACGATGGGATAAGCGTTGTTGAGCGCATTGGCCATGGGAGCGAGGCAGTTGGTCGTGCAGCTGGCGGCGGAGATGATGGTGTCGGTCTTCTTCAAGGTCTTCTCATTGACGCCGAAGACGATGGTGGGAAGATCGTTGCCCGCGGGAGCGGAGATGACGACTTTCTTTGCGCCTGCCTGGATGTGCGCTTCGCTCTTAGCCTTGGAGGTATAGAAGCCGGTGCACTCCAACACGACGTCTACGCCGAGAGCGCCCCAAGGAAGGTCGGCGGCGTTCTTCTCCTCGTAGATCTTGATGGTCTTGCCGTCGACGGTGAGCGTTCTCTCCTCGTCGTTGGCGGAGACGGTGTGGCCCTCGTATCTGCCCTGTGCACTGTCGTACTTGAGAAGGTGCGCGAGCATGGTGGGGCTGGTGAGGTCGTTGATGGCGACGATCTCATACCCTTCGGCATTGAACATCTGTCTGAATGCGAGACGGCCGATGCGGCCGAAGCCGTTGATTGCGACTTTTACGTTTGCCATTTTGATTCATTCCTCCGAAAAAATTCTTTGGCGCCCTTGGGCGTCTTATTACCGTGGAATATTATACCACGCTTTTTTACTTACGTCAATGCTTTTTTCTGAATTTTTCTGGGCGCAAATTGGGCAATTTGCACGAGAAAACCCCGAACCTGTCATTTTGCCCGACTGAGCGTCATTCTGACCGACCGAGGCTTCTGATTGCGCTACTAAGGTCGACACGAGCGCGTAGCGCGAAGTAGCCGAAAGCCCAATCGAAGCGTCATTCTGAGCCGTATCGGCTTGGATTTAAGCGACTTGCTTATCCGCGAAGAATCTTACTACGACCAAGCCCGTGTGAACGACCAAAGCATTTCAAATCACGTCATACAGACCAAGCATTCCTAAATACGTCATACAGACCAAGCATTCCTAAATACGTCATGTTGAGCTCCGTCGAAACATCACCTTATTATAAGAAGCGGGTTATTATAAAAAGCGGGCGGGGCTTTCGCCCCGCCCGCCGAGAAAGTTCCTGAAAGATCCATCAAGAAGAGTACGGCGAAAGCGTCACGGTGACAGTGAGCGTGTCAAGCGTATCCCCGCTGAACTCAAAGTTGTATGATTCGTAAGAATACTCCGCAGAAGGTTTCACCTCACAACCGGTATCCCACGAATAAGTGATCTCACGCTCCGTAAGAACGCCGTTGATCATTGTTTCGAACTTAGTAAGCCCGACCAGCTTGCAATTGTCGTCGAAATAGCCTGTGATACGGAAGTTCCCGTCGGCGGTCGTGAGCGTTTTCTGGATGAGCGCCTGCAGTTCGCTCGTCTCTCCGAGCGTCAGATAATACACCTTGCCGCCCGCAGTGATCTTATAGCGGCTGCCTGTCTCTTGATACTCAGCGTTGACAGGCTCACCGCCAATCGTTGCAGACAGGATCTTTTGGATATTATTGTAACCTGCATCGACAAGAATCGTGAGCACAAAATCGGTGGACGCATCCTCGACCGTTTGGCAAACGAGCTTCGCAATACGGGAGCTGAGACCTGAGAACGTGATAAAGTAGTAATCCGTATCGTCCGTGACGATGAAGTTTTCGTCCCCTTCCCAATACTTCGTATAGTTCTTCGTGCCGATGGTAAGCAAGACCTCGGTGACCGAATTCTGTGAATCGCGCTTGACGGTGAAGGTCCCCTCTTCATCGGAATCTGCGGACGAGTCGTAGACAAAAGTCTCCTTGATGAAGAAATCCAAGCCGTATTCAGAATACTTCACAAAGTATTTACCTGCAAAGTCGCCCGTATCAACGACAGCCGTCACGAGCCCGCCTTCGCATTCCACATGATCGGGCTTTACATAAACGCGGTCGCCGCCTTCTTTGCGGTCGAGCAGCAAAGCGACATCGAGAAGTTCTGAATCATCGCCGAAGTAGAGGAACGCTTGGCCGATCGAAAGTTGGCTCTGCCCCTTCACAACGGTGCCGATCTTTACAAATTCGCAGCTGACCTCTGTGCCGACCGTAAACGTTGCAGAGTACATGCTTGCCGCGGAATACTGATAGATCGTGAAGATGTAGACATCCCCTTGCTTATCAAGGACATAATCTTTCCCTTCCGTAAGAAGCGTGCCATCCACAGAAAGGAATATGCTCGTGAGCTCCCCTTCCGTGTTTTGGTTGACGACCAAATCGGCTCTGTCTGCACTGAATTTCCATTGCCGTTCGCTCTCGTATTCATAGGAGAACGTACCTGCCGTTTCATCTACCGTAAAGCGGAACACATAGCTGTTTTCACCGAATATGAAGCTCTTGGCTGTGAACAAATTGCCCGATTTCTCTGCTTTGACCTGAATGCCGCGGATAGGTTCGTCGAAGCCGTTGAGGACAAACGTCACGGTGTACTCCGTGCCGTCCACATCATTCTGCGAGACAGCCAAATAGTCTGTATCGTTGAAATATTGCTTCACGATAGGGATAAACGCGGGCGTATCGTAAGAGAACCACGGCGATGACGTCATGTTCCCCGAGAAGCCGAGATAATATCTCCAGCCATCAAGGTCAAAATACATCCGTAACTTGTTGTACTGATCCTCGTCGCGAAGGGACTTGATAACAACAGCCTTCTCAACGCCCTTGTCGGTCACGAAAACAGCATCGTTCCCCTCATCAAGCGGCCGCGTGAATGTGACCTTCAAGACCTCGCCCGTATCATTGGAATTTTGCATAGTATAGGGCTTGCCGCCTTTTGCCAAGGTCGCCCAATAGTAATCCCTATAGTCCTCTCCATAGTTGTCGACATCATAGAAAATCGTACTGTTTTCGGCATCGACATCGCCCGCGTAAGCAACATTGTATTTCAGTTCTTCATCGGGAGCAAAGGTATAAAGCATCAGCTTTCCATCCTCTACCGCATAAGCGCGCCTTGTGCTTTCCTGGTAGCCGTAGACATCATGGAAAACAGCGAGCACATCGAGCACAAGATATTCAATCGTGTCCGAATAGGTTCGCAAATAGACCCCGTCATACGCCGAGGGCGCACCCACATAAGGGTTATATTTTGCCCAGGCGGCGGCCGCGTAGAAGGCCTTGACCACGGACATGGTAGGCACCTTTACGGTGTAGTTGGTCACACCGGCAAAGAGATCTCCGCACACGTCTTTCGGCACCGTCGTCCCCTCGAGGATGAGGGTGAGCGGGACTTGGTCGTAGCCCGCAGAGCGCTCGAAGACGCCCGCAACGTGCTCATCGGCCGTGCCGAGCTGCGTGAGCGCAGAGCCGATCGTCACGCTTTGCAGCATGAAGCAATCGAAGAACACGCCCTCGTAGATCTTCTCGGCCTTGGGCAGGGAGACCGTCTCGAGTTCATGGCAATCGCTGAATGCCGAGGAGTAGACCGTCTTCGCGGCGGGAAGGCTCACGTTGACGAGGGACTCGCAGAGGTGGAAGGCGTTCTCGCCGAGGGTCTCGAGGGCATCCATGGAAAGGGAAGAAAGCTCGATGCAGGCATAGAAGGCATTGTCGCCCACCGTCTTTACATGCGCGCCCGTGACGCTCTTCAGTTCTTCACAGCCGTTGAAGGCATTCGCGCCGATCTCGGTGACATTTTTGAGGTCGACCGACGCGATCGCCGCGCCCTCGTAGTCCGACCCATAGACGTGTTCGGAGAAGGCCAAATCTGCGATCTTGGTGATAGTGTCGGGGATGACGATGTCTTTCGAATCGCCGCCGAGGTACTTGACGAGCGTGGTGCCGTCGGTGACAAAACCCGTGGTGCGGACCGTGAAGCTCTGCGCCGCGAGCTCGAGATAGACGATGCCATCCAGATTCTCCGACGAGAAGGCATAGACATGCTCGGAGCGCTTCTCATATTGCCCCTCATAGGTGATGCCGAATGCGTCGGTATAATAGGCGTCGCCGAAGCCGTTGAAGGTGAAGAACTCCCACTTGGCCGACTTGTAGGTGCCCGCCGCCCCGTCCTTCACGCGGTAGAAGAGCGTGATCTCTTCGCCGTCGCTCACGCCATAGAGCAGGGCGTCGAAGGGCTGTTCGCCCGTGTAGGTGATGCGCACATAGATGTTTGCGTCGTCGTAGCCGTCGGTGATGACGGTGTAGGTGCCCGTTTTGAGCACCTTGAGCGTGCCGTTCTCGTTCTGCTCGGTGATATTATAGAGCTTTACCGTGCCGTAGCCGTCGAGCGCGAAGAAGTCGTCGGAAGCTTCGTCGTAATACGTCCCCACCTCGTAGCCGCACGCGGTATACGTTCCCTTCTCGGTGTCGATGTCGAAGTATCCCTCGAAGAGTTCCTGCCCGATGTACCCGAGCAGGAAGATGCGCGTCTCGGAGTCCTTCACGAAGGCATATTCGATAGGGTCGCCGTCGTACGTCGCCGTGTAGAAGCCGTCGAGCGTGAGCGTGTGTCCGCCGCCCGTGAAGCTCTTCGTCCCCTCCCAAAGATGCGTGTGCACGGTGAAGGTCCCGTCGTTGTCGATGAGCACCGTCAGGGTGGTTTTGTCGCAGGTCACGGTGCCCACGCCGTCCTTGTTGAGCGTGTAGGTGCCTACCATGCCCGCATCCTCCGCGCCGTTCTTATAGAAAGCAATGCGCGTATTGCCGTTTTGGATGAGGAAGAGAGAGACATCTTCGTGGGTCTCCCCGCCCGCATATTGGTAGTAAGTTCCCGTCTCGGAGCCGAGCACAAAGAACGTGGCGTAAGCTCCGTCCGCATTCTTTTCGATGCCGAAGTAGAGGTTTTCGCCCGTGGCGTTGACCATGAACTCCGCGATCGAATACTCCACCCCGAATGTTTTGCCGTCGAGCGTGAGATATACGCCGAGGTAGCTGTTCCCCACCCCGTCGGTATAGACGGCGTCGCCGCTGCCGAGCGCATTGAGCGTGGCTACGATGGTGCCCTTGCCGCCCTCTTTCTCGGTGAGCGTGAGCACGGTCTCGGCCGTTCCCTGCACGGGATACATATCGAAGTAGTAGGCATAGACATATTGCCCGCCGACCGTCACGAGAGCCTCGCCGAGCTCATATTCGAACGCGAACGTGCCGCTGTTCGCCGTGAACGTGAAACGCGTCTTAGAGCCCTCGACCGCGGACACGGTACCCTCGATCTTGTTCATTCCCGCGCCGTAAGTCGCCGTATCGTTCTCGCCGAGCGTGAGCACGGGGGTGCCGACGGGTGAGGCGCCCGATGCGCCGTAATGACGGAGATATTCCCGGTAGTCGCCGCCGCCGAGCAGGGTCAGCGCATGCGTCGTCACGTCCACGCGGAAGGAGATGACGTCCCCCTCCTCGGGGATGAGCCGCACGATGTTGAGAAGGGGGTCCACCGTGTACATGCCCGCCGTCTTCACGCCGTCCTTGCCTTGATAGGTGGCGCTGTCGTAAGTCGCCCCGTAGGAATCGAGCGTGAGCGTCGTCCCGTCCGCGGCAGTGTATTCGCCCGCGATGCCGGTATCCGCAAACCACACGGGTACGTTTTGATAGTTCATGAGCTTGACGGTGGACTCCGCCATGTTGCCCTCCGTATCCATGAGGGTGAGGCCGATCTCGCCATGGTCGCCGCGGGGCAAATACGTTCCCGCTCCGAGAAGGGAGATGATCCCGTGATCGGAATAGTCGTCGGCGTCGATGACGTAGGCGATCCCGTAGCCGTCGAGCAGGAGCAGATCGCCTTGGTAGGCCTCGGCAGCGCCCTGCTGATAGAGGAGTATCAAATTGATATAAGACCCCGCCTCTCTGCCCTCGACGCAGAAAATGTCGGTCCCGTCCGCCTCGGAAAGCGTGAATCCGAAGCCCTCTTTGGAATTCTCGTAGGTGAACGTATATGTCATGAGCGCGGGATCGTATTCGATCGTGCCCTTGTGCGCCACTTCGGCGTCGGTGAACGTCGCGCCGCCGTATCCGTCAAAGGTGAGCGTCTCGCTGTCCGCCTCCACCTCGCCCGTGTAGGCGTCGGCATGCCGGTATGTAACGTTTGCAAGCGCCCTGCGGTAGTAGACAAACACGCCCGCCGCGGCCTTGCCGCTGAGAAGCTCATTGCCCTCACTATCCTTGAAGGAGAAGGTCTCGCCGCTGCGCGTGCCCGTGAACTCTTCGCCCGCGCGCACGAGAACGGCCGCGTCCTCGTCTGCCTGCGGGAAGAAGAGCAGGTCGCTCCCGCCGAAGCGGTCCTTGCAGGCCGTATCCCACACGCCGTAGAGCACGACGTTGTCTTCGGGCTTGATCTTGTCGCCCTTTTGATACTTCACGGGGCCGCCCTTTGTCTCCGCCCAGCCCGCGAAACGGTATTGGGGCGCAACGACATAGGCCTCGCCGCCCTCCAAGGTCACTTCCCCGCCGTAGCGGACCTCGGCAGAGGAGACGTTCCCCTCGAGCCCTGCGTCTGCGGGCGCCGCGGCGTCGTAGATGACGGTGTAAGTCGCAAGGGCATAATAGGCCTTGAAGACCTCGTCCTTGCCGAGTTTTTCGCTCGCAGTCTTACTGCCCTCATGGGCCGCGTCGAGCGCATAGTGGGCAATGGAGGGAAGTTCGAGCGTGAGCGGCTCGCCGTAGAAGGCGGTCGACGTCTTGCTGTTTTCCTCGGATCTTTGGAACCCGCCGTCGCCTTCGAGATAGATCTCAAGCGTATATTCCGCGTAGTATTTTGCGGTTACAGAAGCCCCGCTTTCGGACATGGTAGTGCCCTTTTCGATGGGAGCGTTCCCGAGATACCATCCCGCAAAGGTGAGCCCCTCGGGCGGCGTCGGTGTTTTGTCTTTGAGAAATTCGAAGAGATCGCTTCCGACCTCCACCTCGTAATTGCCGTTTGCAACGGTGCCTTCCCCCGCATCGAGGGTGAGCGCGGCCGTCTTGCCGCCCTCTTCCTTGCCGCCCTCATCCTCGCGGGGCCCGCAGGCCGCTACGGCGAACAGGGCGCAGAGCATCAGAGCCGCACACATCGCCGCGATGAGAACCCGCAACGTTCTTTTCATACAGACCTCCTTAGAACGTGAATATTGTTGTTTATTATACCATATTTTATTGGGATTGTCAACGCGCGGGTACCATATATGACATAAACGTTTCTTTACATGAATATAAGCATGACTTATGGGAGAAGTGCGGCGGAAAAAATTTCCGTGATTTTCCCCAATCCCCTTGCAATTTCCGCGCATTTGGATTATAATTGAAGAAAGTCAAACGGAGGGACCAAATTATGCCACTTGTAACAACCAAGGAAATGTTTGAGAAGGCGTACAAGGGCGGCTATGCCGTCGGTGCGTTCAACGTCAACAATATGGAGATGATCCAGGCCATCGTGGAGGCGGCAAGCGAGTGCCATTCGCCCGTCATCCTGCAAGTCTCCGCAGGTGCGAGAAAATACGCCAACCCCGTATACCTGCGCCACCTCGTGCAGGCTGCGGCCGAGACGACGGACATCCCCATCGCCATGCACCTCGACCACGGCGCAGATTTCGAGATCTGCAAGGATTGCATCGACGTCGGCTTCACGTCCGTCATGATCGACGCCTCGTCCAAGCCGTGGGAGGAGAACATCGCGCTCACCCGCAAGGTCGTAGAGTATGCCCATGCCCACGGTGTGGTCGTCGAAGCCGAGCTCGGAAAGCTCGCGGGCATCGAGGATGACGTGAAGGTGGAGGCGCACGACGCCATGTTCACCTCGCCCGACGAAGTGGAGGAATTCACGACGCGCACGGGTTGCGATTCGCTCGCCATCGCCATCGGCACCTCTCACGGCGCCTACAAATTCAAGCCCGGGCAGGACCCCAAGCTCCGCATCGACATCCTCGAAGAGATCGGGCGCAGGCTCCCCGGCTTCCCCATTGTTCTGCACGGCGCATCCAGCGTGCCGCAGGAGCAGGTGGCCGTCATCAATGAGTTCGGCGGCTCCATGCCCAACGCCATCGGCATCCCCGAGAGCGAGCTGAAAAAGGCGGCAAGGCTTGCCGTATGTAAGATCAATATCGACTCCGACCTGCGCGTCGCGTTCACGGCGGCCATCCGCAAGCACCTCGCGGAGAACCCCTCGCACTTCGACCCGAGGCAGTATCTCGGCGACGCCCGCGCGAACATGAAGGAGATGGTCAAGCACAAGATCGTCGACGTTCTCGGCTCCGCCAACAAGGCCTAAGCAGGGGAAAGGGTTTCTCAAAAGAAGGAAAAAGTTACGGCGGCTGCGCGTTGCAGCCGCCGTTTTCATATTGCGCGGATCACTTGGTCTTGTTGGTAAATTCGAGGATGCGCTCGGTGTTGCCGAACACGACCAATTGATCGCCCTCCTCGAAGACGTATTCGCCGTCGAGCTCGTAGCTCACGACCGTGCCCTTCTTGACGGTGAGGATGTTCATGCCGAGCTTTTTGCGGGGGTTGATGTCGATGAGGCGCTTTTTCACCCACTTGGCGGGGCAGGCGATCTCGAAGATGGAATACTCCGAGTCGAGGTCGATGTAGTTGATGACGTTGGTGGAATTGAGGCGGATGGCGAGCTTTTCGGCGATATCGCGGTCGGGGTAGATGACCTCGTCGGCTCCCACGCGCATCAGGAATTTGCTCTGGATCTCGGTGGCCGCACGCGAAATGATGCGCTTCGCGTCGAGGTCTTTGAGATTGGACGTGATCTCGAGCGAGGCCTGAAAGTCCTCCCCCACCGTGACGATACAGGCGTCGTAGGAGGGGATGTCCATCACCTTGAGGTTGTCGATATTCATGCAATTGGCGATGAGCGCGTTGGTATACTTCGAGGCGAGAGAGTTGATGACGTCTTCCGTCTTGTCGACAATGGTCACCTCATCCCCCATTTTGAGCATTTTTTCCCCGAGCGTACGCCCGAATTTTCCCATGCCGATGAGAAGAAACGATTTCATATAAACTCCTTTTTAAGGTTACTTTTGCTGTGTTTCCACGGCGCCTGCACGGCGTCCCGAAGCCCCATCCTCGGACATGGTAGCCACGGATGCGCTCCCCTCCTCATCTGCCCCTCACGGGGCACCTTCCCCGGAAGGGAAGGCAAGAAAACCCCTCACCGCCGAAAGGGCATCGGCGGAGCCCCCCTTACAGGGGCGCCAAGGGTTCGCTCACACGGGCCCCGTCGCCACCCCACCCCCCTACCCCCCTCCCATGGAGGGGGCACGCGCGGGATGGGCTTGGTCGGGCACAATGATGCTTCGATTGAGCCTCAGAGGCGCCAAGGGGGTACCATGTCGCGACCCGACCGTTCCAAATCACTGAAAAAACAAAAATCGCACTTTTTGTTTTTTCACCCAATTTGCGCTGAGCGCTTGTTGTCCGATGGAACGAACGAGAGGATCATGGATGTTAAGGCGCTGACGTTTATTTCCCTCGCGGGATTTGTTTTCGCTGCATACAAGAGCGTTCTGCCAAGGAGATACACGCGAAGAGAAAACAAATCCCGCGAAATAATAATCTAAACCAATCCCGCGAAATCTGCGAAATCACCCGATGAAGAACGTATCCACGGGGTGGCGGATCTCGGAGGTGTCGCGCTTTCTCGCAAGCGCAAAGGCAAGCGTCAGAACGCCGACCCGCCCGAGGTACATGAGCAGAATGATGATGAGCTTGGATACGACCGAGAGCGTGGGCGTCAGGCCCTGCGAGAGCCCCACTGTGCCCAGCGCGGAGACTGTTTCAAACAGCGTGCGCGCAAAGGTATTCACCCCGTCCGGCTCCACGGCACAGATGACGGCAGTGGACGTGAGGATCAAAAAGAGGTACGTCGCAAAGATGGCGAGCGCCTGCACGAGCAGTTTTCCCTCGATGCGCCGTTTGCCGAGCGCGATGTCCTTCTTGCTGCGGAAAGCCGCGAACATCCCCATGATGATGACGGTGAACGTCCCCACCTTGATGCCGCCCGCCGTCGAGCCCGAGCACCCGCCGATGAACATGAGCACGACCATCAGAAGATACCCGCTGTCCGAAAGAGTGGAGGGATCGGTGGTATAGAATCCCGCCGTGCGCGCCGTCACCGAGTTGAAGAGCGAGACGAGCAGTTTTTCCCAGAAATTGTAGCCCGCATAGCACGGATTGTTCCATTCGAAGAGCAAAAAGAGCATCGTCCCGCCGAAGATGAGAATGGCGCTTACGATCAGGATGACCTTGGTATAGAACTGAAACTTTTTGGCATTGAGTTTGCAGTCGAGCACGTCTCCCCACACGCAGAAGCCAAGCCCGCCGACGACGATGAGGGCACACAGGGTGAGCGAGACGAGCGGATCGGTCGCATAGGAGGAGAGGGACCCCGTGCCCACGGAAGTGCCGCCGAGGATGTCGAAACCCGCGTTGCAGAAGGCGGAGACGGCATGGAAGAGCGCGCACCAAATGCCCTGTGCCACGCCGAACGCGGGGATAAAGCGGATGCAGAGAATGGCCGCGCCGCCGATCTCGAAGCAGGCTGTCCCGATGAGGATGCGCCGCACGAGGATCTTCACCCCCGCGAGGTGCCCGCCGCCTACAGATTGCAATACGGCACGGCGCTGGTATTGCCCGATGCCGCGCTTGACCATGAGCAGGAGGACGGTGACGAAGGTCATGAAGCCCAGCCCGCCCGTCTGGATGAGGATGAGGATGACGATCTGCCCGAAGAGACTCCAATGCACGTTTGTCTCAAGCGGGACGAGGCCGGTCACGCAGCCGGCGGAGACGGCGGTGAACAGGGCGTCGATGTAGCTCGTGCCGCCCTCTTTGGAGGCAAACGGAAGCACGAGAAGAATGCTGCCTACGAACATCACGGCGAAATAGCCGAGCGCGAGGTAGCTCCAGACATTCATTCTCGGTTTACGTTTGAAGAGTTTCATGGGGAAAATAGTATCACGCTTTGCGTGCTTTGTCAACTGATTTTCGGGTGGGAAGGGCACAGTCCCTTGCTGTCCTCGGAGGAGATGAGACACCGACGCTCCCCCTTGCTGTCCCTGTAAGGGAAAGTGGCGCACTGCCCTTGTGCGCCGAAAGGGTTTCCCTCCTCATCCGCCCCTTACGGGGCACCTTCCCCAAAAGGGAAGGCAAGGGTTCGCTCACACGGGCTTGGTCAACACGTCATTCCGAGGCACAGCCGAGGAATCTCGGAGTTTCCGCTTATACACAATGTAAACGCATGCCAGAGATTCCTCACTCCGTTCGGAATGACGCTTCGGTTGGGCTTTGTCGCAGACATGGTACCCTCAAATGAAGTCCGTCTGCCTCCCCCCTTATACCTGAGGGGGGAGGATGTCGCGTCAGCAACAAGTAGGGGGGGCATCCCAACCCCTCAGGCCCGCCAAGGGCCGCGGGCCAGCTCCCCTTACAGGGGCGCCAAGGGGACGTTCTCTCAGGCCCCGTCGCCACCCCACCCCCTACCCCCTCCCATGGAGGGGGCACGCTTCGATTGAGCCTCAAAAGTGCCAAGGGGATACGCTCGAAGGGCGTTGCCCTTCTCGGTATGACGCGCGAAGAGAAAACAAATCCCGCGAAATAATTTTTACGCCAAACTTACACGGTCGGAGACCGACTTCACAAAGATGCCCTTCTCTTCCCCGTAGGAGATGCAGTCGGCGAGGAAGGCGTTAAAGTGCTCGGTCGGATGCAGTTCCTTCAAAACCCCCGTCACGACGACCGCGATCTCGTCCATATACAGGGCGACGCGCTCCTCCAAGGCTCCCTTGATGAGCGAGACCATCTCATACACCGTGAGATCCTCCTCGGTGCGGCGCACGGGGTTCTCCCCTTCCACGCGGAACTTGCCGAGCTGGATGGCCCGCGGGTTCTTGTAGAAATAGTCCACGCCCATGACGCGGTCACGCTGGAAGAGACAGGCGTCGATGAGGGCGTCGAGCCGGGCGTCCACGCGCGTGCCGCTCTTCGCAATGCCGAATGTGGCCAAACACCGCTTTCTCAGGAAGGCACGGGAGATGGGTTCCTCCGCGGCCACGATCTCTTTGAGCCGCGCCATGATCTCCACGTCGTTCTCCCCGCTCGTCACAAAGACGGCAGTCTCCATGACAGACTCCGCACTCTTCACGGCACGGTAGGGTTTCTTGAAGCGTGCAAGCCGCGCGTCCGAGCTCTTGTCCTTGCCCGTCAGGCGGTCCAAGACGTCCTTGATGCGCTTGAGCTCGCGCTTGGGATTGTTGTAATAATTGACGCAATTGATGCGCATGACGTTCCAATTGCCGCGCTTGAGCGTCTGCACCTGCAAGACGTTCCTGTCCTTGACGGAGAAGGTGTTGTCGCCGTCGCAGATGATGCCGAGGATGAAGCGGTGGCGGTTGGAGGGGTCGACGACGGCCACGTCGAGCTTGAAATCCGAGGCGCCAACGTCGTAGCGGCAGTCGTAGCCGTAGCCCGAGAGCTCCTCCGCGATGTGCTTGCCGATGCCCGAGCCCGGGCGCACCGTGCTCGATTTGACGGCCAGCGTCGTGCGGCCCTTCTCGGCGAATTCGAGGAAGGCTTTGAGCCCCGCCACGCCCTTGGAGGACGTCTTGGCGAGGTCGATCATGGGCGCGGTCATGGTGGAGAAGACGAGCATCTCCTCCCTCGCACGCGAGACGGCGACGTTGAGACGGCGCCACCCGCCCGCCTGGTTGAGCGGACCGAAGTTCAGAGAGACTTTGCCGAACCGGTCGGGTCCGTAGCAGACGGAGAAGAGGATGACGTCGCGCTCGTCGCCCTGCACGTTTTCGAGGTTCTTGACGAAGAGCGGCTCCTCTCTGTCATAGGCCGCCGCGTCGAGGTGGTGCGCCACGATCTCCCGCGTCAGCATGCGGTCGATGTCGTCGCGCTGGACGCTCGAGAACGTGACGATGCCCATGCTCGAGCGGGAGAGGACGGGGTCGGAGAGCCTGCGGATGACCTCCTTGACGAGCGCCTCCGCCTCGTTCTTGTTCTTCTTGGTGAAGCCCCTGTCGTAGCAACCGTCCACGAGCACAAGTTTCACCTTGCTCTCGAGCGCGTCGGGGGAAGGGAAGGTGCAGAGGCGGTTGTCATAATACATGCTGTTGGAGAAGGCGATGAGGCTCTCGTGCTTGCTGCGGTAGTGCCATTTGAGGTGCCGCTCGGGCATGCCGAGGGCGAGGCAGTCGTCGAGGATGCTCTCGAGGTCCTCGTTTTCGAGATTCTCCTCGTCCACATAGGTGGAGTGGAAGAAGGCCGTCGGGGGCAGCTGCTTGGGGTCGCCGACGACCACGGCCGCCTTGGCCCGCGCGATACAGCCGATCGCCTCCGCCGTGGACATTTGAGAGGCCTCATCGAAGATGACGAGGTCGTAGCTGTTGGCCTCGGGCTTCAAATACTGTGCCACCGTGATGGGGCTCATGAGCAGGCAGGGACAGATGACGGAGGAGAGCGTCGGGATCTCCGCGAGCAGGCCGCGCACGCCCGCGCCTCGCAGATTGGATTTGGACAGCCGCTTGAACGCCGCAAGCTCGAGCGAGAGGCTCCCCTCGTCGTCCTCCTTGGGCAGGCGGGAGATGAGTTCGCTGCGGATGACGGCCCGCGTGAGTTTGCCGTATTCCTCCCATGCGAGGCGGAACTTTTCCACCGTCTCCTCGAGGGTGCCCACGGTCATGCGCGAGAGCGCGGGATCGGCGGGGATGTTGATCTCGAGGAAGTTCTTATAGACGTTCTTCTCGAAGCCCGCGAGCACGTTCTCCACTTTGAGGCGGCCGCTCTCGAGGGAATCGGTGATGAAGGTGAGGCCGTATCCCGCCAGCTTCTGCGCGGTGGCGCGGTACATGCACCAGTTGGGCAGCATGTCTACGTTGTCGATGAGCGCGGAGGCCTTGGCGGAGAAGTAGTCGGGCATGTCGTCCTCGCGCAGTTTGCTCCTGTCTGCGCGGATGACTTCGAGGAAGCTCTCCTCGGCGGCAAAGTAGCTGTCTTTGGCCTTCAAGTACCCCTCGAGCACGGGCTTGGTATACCCGTTTGCCGCGCGGATGCACATGCCGTTGAAGGCGTCGGCGTTGTAGTCGAGGAAGGCCTCCGCCGCGAGCGCGTGCAGGGAATCGAGGTCGGCGAGGAAATCCGACCGCTTCTTGAAGTTGATGCGTCCCCCGCGGTCGGTGAAGTTCTTCGCGAGGTTGGTGTTCGAATTGATGCGCCGCACGGCCGCGGCGATGTCGATGACTGTCTGCAAATACTTGGGCACGTCCTCCTCCGAGATCTCGTGCGAGGCGACGTGCATGAGTTTTTTGATGAGCACCTTGGCGGGGCGGTAGAGCTTCCAATCCCCCCCGAGTTCGAGGTAGCGCCCCACCACTTCGCAGTCGTCGAGGTCGACGAGCGTCTTGAAGTGCTTGTAATAGTAGGCAAGCCCCGCGTCGAGGCGCTTGTTGGCGTTGAAGAAGATGTAGAACTCCTCCTCCTTGGCACCCGCGAAATACTTCTCATACCTGCCCGAAGACAGCCCCTTGGCGATCTCGGCAATGACGACGAGCTTTCTGCGGGTGAGGGTGGAGACGCGCTGGCGGTAGAATTCGAGGAAGAGCCCCAAAAAGGATTTGAGGTGGCGGATCTCGGCGATCATGACCTCGGAGGCACAGTAGACGCGGTCGCGGATCTCCTGCGAATACTCGGTGAGGTTGACGTTCTCGAAGGGAGAATTGAAGACGCCGCCGCACTCCTTGGCCGCCGACGCCGCCTGCAAGATCATCGTCTTGCACTCGGAGAGTTTTTTCTCGGTGAGCGTGTCGTAGAAGGAGCTCTCGATGTCGAGGATGTCGGGCGCGTTCTTGTTTTTGAGGTATTCGAGGATGGCCTCATAGACGGAGATGCCCAGCCGCCGCTTCATGTGCAACGCGTGCATGGGTGCCTTCAATTCCTCCCTCAGGGCGACGAGCTCGCGCGTGCGTTCGCCGAAGGAGACGTTCTCCGCCGTCCCCGCAAGGGCAAGGGTATCTTCGAGACGCTTCAAAACGCCCGCCTTGTCCGTCTTGCCCGAGTGGAGCTCAAGGCAGAAATCGCCGATACCCACCGCGTCGAGACGCTTTTTGACGACGTCGAGCGCAGCCTTCTTCTCTGCGACGAAGAGAACGCGTTTGCCCTGCACGAGGGCGTTTGCGATGATGTTGGTGATGGTCTGGCTCTTGCCCGTTCCCGGGGGGCCATGGAGCACAAACGAGGCACCCATGTCCGAAAGAGCGATCGCGGAAAACTGTGAACTGTCGGCGGGGAGGGGCAGAAGGACCTGTTCGGGGTCGGCCGTATCCTCCTCGGGCGGCGCGGGGAATTCCTGCTTTTGCGACCTGCCCTCGAAGAGCGCGGCGACGGTTTGGTTCTTCTTGAATTCGTCTATCTTGGTGCGGACGTCGTTCCAGAGCAGGAAGTTCTGGAAGGAGAAGGCGGAGAGATACACGTCTGCCGTGACGTCCCACCCCTTCATGCTCGCCGTCTCAGCGCGCACCATGGCGATGATCTCGGAGATCTTGAGGCTCGAGACGTCTCCCCCGAGACCGCGGATGTCGATGTTGAATTCCTGTTTGAGAAATTCGAGCAGGGTGGCGTTGACGAAATACCCCTCCTCGGAGGCCGAAACGGAGAAATCTTCCCCGCCCTTGGCGCGGGCGAGGCCCACGGGTGCGAGCACGATGGGCGCGTGCTTGGGCAGGCCGTCCTCCTTGCAGACGTAGCGCAAAAAGCCGAGAGCGAGATAGAGGATGCGGGCGCCCGTCTCCTCCACCGCCTCGCGGTTCTTGCGGAGCAACTTCACCGCCGTCTCCTGTGCGGAGCGGTTGTCCGTGAGGGCGCGCAGGATGCCCTTCTGCCGTTCGAGGGCGGCGAGGTCGTGTTTCTGCGTCGTCGTCCCCGCACCGAAGGGGGCCTCTTCGCGGCCGTCTGCCTTCAACTTCATCGTCTCCTGTGCGGCGAGGGTGCGGTAGAGTTCGTCACAGTCTGCCTCCGCGAGGTGCAGGGCATTCTTCCCCGTGAAGGAGAGCAGGGTATTCTTGGTGGTGAGGTCCAAAAGCCGCCTCTCCCACTGCTTGTTCTTGGGCTGTTTGCCGTCGAGTTTGAGGTCTTTGAAGACGGGGAGCGGGGCGGGAGCGGACTCGGGCGACATCTCCTCGTCGCGGTAGATCTCGTAGCCTTTGAGACCGCGGCCGCGCATCGGGCAGACGGCGGTCCCCCCCATGCGGCAACGGCGGACGTCTACGAAGCACTCGAAGTACCCCCGGTCGAGCTTCTCCTTGAAGTGCTTTTCGGAGGGGGTATAGGCGACGTTGTGTTCGAGGAAGAGATCCTCCACGTCGAAGAAACTGAGGTTGTTGATGCCCTCGGAGACGTATTTGCTCACGATGTCGCTATCGTCGGTGACGGCGTCGAGGAAACAGCTGTCGTACAGCCAGACACCCACGCCGATAGCGCTCCTCCCCACCGCGATGACGGGATGCAGGTGCACCGCTTCGAGGCAGGCCGCGGTGAACACGGCGAGCTGGAGGGGGGTGGCACGGCGGTCTCTGAGGATGGAGGTCTCCCTTGCGGCCAAGGCGGGCAGGTAGAGGTCGTCTTCCCCGTCGTGTTCGATGCCCACCGCGCGGACGGAGGCATAGATGGCGGCGATGATCTGGCGCACGGCGTTCTTGTCTGCCCCCGTGTAGCCATAGAATTCGGCGTCTTCCCGCCACTTTTTGAGGCGTTTGCCCGCCTCTTGCAGGATGACGGAACAATCCGCGATGCGCGGGCGGACATAGGCGGCGATGCGCTCGGCATTGCCCGTGAGCCCCTCCCAATAGTCGAAGGGGAGCACGGTGACCTCTGCGGTGGCCGCGGCGAGTTCCTTGCCATCGCTTTTTGCGACGACGCGCACGGTGACCGTCTTCGTCTCGTTGCATTCTGCGAGGAAGACGGGTGAGAAGATATTTTTGGGCTCGAGGACGACGGCGCTCTCGAAGGGCACCTCGATATTTTCCTCATAGGGCACGATGAGCCCGTCTCCGCCCTCGACTGCCACGGTGAGCGGGACAGCCTCCTCGAAACTGCTCTTGACCTGGATGGAGACGGCCGTCTGCAAGAAGTAGTCGACATAGCCGACATTGAGGGGGAAGTGCAGATCGAGCGTCAGTTTTTCGCTGTTTAATTTTCTCTTTTTGATCGCCATAATTATCCTTTTCCGTGTCGTGTAGATCTTTATTCGGATGCAGGTCCATTATACCATTTTTTCCGAAAGAAGGCAAGGGAACGAGCCCCCGCGCGGGAATTTTGCGGGAATTTTTTTGAGGAGACTCCCGCCGCAAACAGAGCATTCTATTACGTCATGTTGAGCCCCGTCAAAACATCACCGCATTATCGTGGTGGTAAGCGCACGCCCCCTTGCTGTCCCTGTAAGGGAAAGTGGCGCACTGCCCTTGTGCGCCGAAAGGGTTTCTGTTCGTTCACACAACACTTGGTCGTAATAAGATTCGTCGCGGATGGACAGTTCGTTGAAAGTCATACTCCGCTGGCTCGGAATGACGCTTTCATTGAGCTCGATTGCGGACATGGTACCCTCAAACGAAGTCCGCGGTGGTGGTAAGCACACGCCCCCTTGCTGTCCCTGTAAGGGAAAGTGGCGCACTGCCCTTGTGCGCCGAAAGGGTTTCTGCTCGTTCATACAACACTTGGGCGTAGCAAGATTCTTCGCGGATGAGCAGTTCGCTCTATTCTTTCTTTTTCGGCTCAGAATGACGCTTTGATTGAGCTCGGTCGGTCAGAATGGCGCTCGAGTTGAGCCTCGTTGCGGACATGGTACCCTCAAACGAAGTCCGACGCTTGCCTCCCCCCTTATACCTGAGGGGGGAGGATGTCGCGTCAGCGACAGGTAGGGGGTGCTATTCCAAAACCTCTCTGTTACGCAAAGGGTTTTCCTCCTCATCCGCCCTGCGGGCACCTTCCCCTTTGGGGAAGGCAAGAGCGGCAGGATGCCATACACCACACAAAATAAAAAAACGGAAAGCTGTGCTTTCCGCCTTTTTTTTCGCTCCCGTGAGCCGAAAACGTACGGTCACTTCTTGGAGCTCTTTTTCTCGGTCTTTTCCTTGTCGCCGCAGTCGCCGTTTTCACAGGTTTTCAGGCGCTCGTCCATCATCTCGTCCACCTTCTGCATCACTTCCGCCTGGCTCTTTTTCACGAGCGAGCGGAGCTTGTAGCTGTTGGCGACGAGGAGCGCACCGCCGACCATGCCGAGTGCGACACCGAGACAGAATAATTTTTCCATACCTTCCTCCCGTCACTTGCAGTTTGTGAAGGTATCCGCCGCTTATGCGCCGACGCGGCTTGGGAGTTGTTGGAAGGGCGCAGCCGTCCGCGGCAGACGGGTCAATCCCCCTGCTTCAGCTTCTCGATCTCGGCACGCAGCCGCTCGTTCTCCCTGCGCAGATCCTCCGCGATGCGCTCATAGAGTGCGTCGATCTCACGCTCCAATCTGCGTTGCAGGAAGGGGTTGATCTCGGACATGCCTGCCTCCTTTGCCGCCCGTTCAACGCGCTCTGGCTGTTTCTTCAAGAGATTCCGATACTTGTTCTGCATGCGGAGCATCTGCTTTTCGTCGCCGCCCGAGGCCTCGATGATACTGCGCCTCACCGACAGCCCGCGCTTTCTCCCCTCGATGACTTTGGAGAGAAGTTCGTCCGTCTCCTCCTCCGTGAAGGGCTTGATGGCCCCCGCGGCGAGGTTCTTGCCGTCTAAGATCTTTTTCACGCGCGCATCGTCCTGCTTCTTTAAGAAAGCGTAGTAATAGTTGCGCACGCTCCCCTTGGCGCGGCTGTGCTCCTTGCCGTACGTCTCAAAGAGATAGGAGAGCGTCTTGCCCGCATTCTTCCCGAGGTAAATATACTCGATCAGCCCCATGGCCTCCTCTTCCGTGTAGCCGTTGATTTTATTCATGATGACCACCTCGGACAAATTGTTGACATAATTTTTGCCGCTTATACATTCTTTATAGTGATGCGCGTATTTTTTTTATCAAAGAAACCCTGCTATCTCAAAGCGGCCGGCCTGCCCCTCGGCACCGTGGACGGATTCGAACGCACCGCCGAGCTCGATCCCGCAGACAACGTGCTCCTCGAATTCCTCCGCCCCGGCTGCCATCCCCTCGTCTGCACCTTCTCCGAGGAGTTCCTCTTCGCGCCGCCCGCAGACGTCTCCCTCTATTTTACAGGGAAGGGCGTTGCCGTCGTCGTGGAGCGCTTCCAACCCACCGATACCGCCATGCGGCCGCTCGCGCAGGAGCGTCTCGGCGACCTCCTCTGCACGCTCTACAAACAGGGCGGGGTCCAGCTCTCCATCCAATCGCCCGCGGACTTTCACATCGTCGATCTCGGGGAGGAATTCGAACAGGCAAAGATCTTTTCCGCGGGGGAAAATATCCTCCTCAAAGCCCCGTCTGCGTTCTGCATCCTGAGCCGCGAAGGAACAGTTCTGACGCAATCGGAGGGTACCGTGTCCGAAAGAGAGCCTCACATAATCGCCGAGATCCCCTTTCACGACAGTCTCGGTCACACGGCGCGGTGCACCTATATCGGCGGGCGGCTTGCCGATTGCTCCATCCGCACCTCCCATGCCCCGACGGCCGTAACCTATGCGCTCGCCCTCTTCGAGACGGTGCTCATCGGCGGCGATCCCCTCCCCTATCTCAGCGAAGAGCTCGCGGGAAAGGCCTCCGCGCTCGGAGAATACCTCGGCGATTTCCGCTCCGTGGCGCTCGGGGACACGCCCGAGGAGGTCGGGCTCGTCTATGAGATGCGGCCGCACGTCTTCGAAGTGCGCACCTTCCGCGTCACGCTGAGGGAGGACGGCAAGATCTCAAACATCCATCCCGACGAATAGGGCTGTGCCTGCGGTTTTGAACGCGGTATCCCGTACATGGTACCCACGTTTTCTGTCTCCTGCAATTTTTCCGTGCCCGCATCGAGGGCTTACGGAGCCCCTTTTTGCCCATGCTACGGCCCTGCCGGGGCCAAGCGGCGGAGGCTTGCCATAGCACAAAAAAACCGCCCGTGCGAAGTGCGCGGACGGCCTTCTCTTTCAAAAGATCAATATTTGGTGACTCTGACCGACTTGACGAGGATGGGCGCCATGATGGGGGTCTCGAAATCCTGCGTGCGGTCCCCCTTGCGGATGTCCTCGAAGGGATCGTATTGGTTGAGGCGGATGCCCTCCTGCACCGTCGTGAAGGAATAGGGCTCCTCGCCCTCCGCGGTCTCGTCGGGGGTGTGGTCGCTGATGTAGTTGTTGATGGCTTTGAGCAGGCCGTTGGTGAGCTGGCCCTCAAAGTCTTTGGTCTTGCCGAACACGCAATATTTCTGCCCGAGCGAGGAGTTGGTGTTGGGCGAGAGGTAGGTATAGAACATCGAGGTCGCGCTGTTCATGAGGTAGTTCTCATACTGCACGCTCCCGTCGTCTGCGCGCACCACGGCGACCTCATCGCGCACCTTGTCGCCCTTGTCGGAATAGTACATGACGAGCGCACCCGTCGAATGGGTGTAGTCGCGGCCGTATTGGTTGTCGACCTTTCCGCTCTGCTCGCCGTAGACGGTATAGAGGCCTTCGCCCTGCGTGGGGAGGCCGGAGGTATTCCCCGTCCGCCAGACAGACTGCGTGAAGGTATGCCCCCCCTCTTCGAGCTCTTCGAGTATGGAGAAGTAGTCGATCTCCTTGAGCGAGAAGGATTTGAGGCTGTTATCGGCGCCGTAGGCAAAGGGATCGCCCTGCTCGTCCTCCAAACGGTACCCGCCCCCATAGAGGAAGTTGGAGTTATAGTCGTGGATGCAAGTGCCATCGTAGAAGCCTGCATCGGCGAGCTCAATAAAGTGGTTGACGGTCTGCGGTGCGTCGAGACGGGAGAGCACATAGTCTACGACGTAATCCGTACCGTTGAAGGTATAGGTGATAGCGATCTCGGGATGATCGGTGGAACAACCCGCGAACATCGCGAGCGTACCGGCCGACAGCGCGGCGGTGAGCAAGACGGCACCGGCCCTGCGAATGAATTTTTTCAAAATAAAGCCTCCTATGGCTTGGGGATACAGTAAATATTTTACCTGTATTTTTACGTTTCGTCAAGCATTTTCGGTGATTTCGGCGTGAAAATTGTGCGCGAGAAGCAAATCCCCTGTTTTGCACGGCCGATATGGGGATAAGACCGCATACCGCCCTCCCCTTTTATAGGCAGCGGAGAGGCTCGTTACGGGTTCTTTATGGACTCCGTCGCCACCCCACCCCCCTACCCCCCTCCCATGGAGGGGGCACGCTTAGGTTGGGCTTAGGCGCGGACATGGTACCCTCATACGAAGTCCGCGGTGGTGGTAAGTGCGTCATCCTGAGCCGTAATGATGATACGGAGTCCGACGCGGCTGTCCCCGAAGGATCCCGAAGAACGAAGTCCGATGTTTGATAAGCAGACCATGCGCTCTATTACGTCATGTTGAGCGTCAGTCGACCGCGCGAGGCTTCTATTTGTAATTCTAAGCGCGACACGAGCCGTAGGCGAAGTAAACATCACCTTGTTTTTAAGACTGCGGTGACCCTTCGACTCGGCTCAGGGTGACGTGATTAGAATGCCTTGGACGCTTACACACATTACCGTGGTGGGAAACGCACATCCCCTTGCTGTCCCTGTAAGGGAAAGTACCCCGAGGCCCTTGCGAGGAGGGAAAGGGTTTCTCTCCTCATCCTCCCTCATCCGCCCCTTGCGGGGCACCTTCCCCAAAAGGGAAGTCAAGAGGGCGCTCACATGGGCTTGGTCGTAACAAGATTCTTCGCGGATGAGCAGTTCGTTGAAAGCCATACTGTTACGGCTCGGAATGACGCTTCGATTGGGCCCCGTCGGGCAGAATGACGCTCGGGGGGCTTAGGCGCAAACCCCTCTGGCCCGCCAAGAGCCGCGGGCCAGCTCCCCTTACAGGGGCGCCGAGAAGTCGTTTATATGAGCCCTATCGCGGACATGGTACCCCCTAAACGAATGTACTCTATGAAAAAAGGCCGCACATGGCGTGCGGCCTTCGTCCATAACGATGAGAACTTACTTGAGCTCTGCGGTTGCGCCGGCTTCCTTGAGCTTGGCAAGAGCGGCTTCGGCATCTGCCTTCGGCACCTGCTCCTTGATCACGCCAAGGCTCTCCACAGCCTTCTTCGCATCGGCAAGGCCAAGCCCGGTGAGCTCGCGGACCACCTTGATGACGCCGATCTTGTTGGCGCCGAAGTCCTTGAGGACGATATCGAACTCCGTCTTCTCCTCTTCCTGCGGAGCAGCCTCGGCCGCCGCCGCACCGCCGCCGACTGCAACTGCCGCCGCCGCGGAAACACCGAATTCCTCTTCGAGAGCCTTCACAAAGTCATTGAGCTCGACAACGGTCATACCCTTGACTTCTTCGATAAATTTCTGAACATCCATTTTCAATTACCTCCGAATAAATTAAGATTTTTGGTCTGCGATTGCCTTCAAAACAAACGCAAGATTTGCGATGGGCGACTGCAAGCAGCCGAGCATCTTTGCGATGAGCACCTCTCTCGAAGGGATCGCCGCGAGTTTCTTGACTCCCTCTGCGTCCACATAGGCGCCGCTGACATACGCGCTCTTCGGGACGATCTTGTCCGCCAGCACGGGCGTTTCCTTGACTGCCTTGGCGATGATCGAGCAGCCGCTCGTCTCGTCGGGGCAGAACACGAACGCCGTCGCGCCGTTGAGGTCGTTGTCAAAATCGGTGACGCCTAACTCGTCGAAAGCCTTGCGCACAAGCGTATTCTTATACACTTTGTACTCACAGCCCGCGCTTCTGAAACGGTTTCTGAGATCGGTGACTTCCTTGACGGTGAGGCGCTCATAGTGCACAAGCACGACCGACTTGGCGCCGTCGATCTTTTCCTTGATCTCATCGACAACAACCTTCTTTGCCTCAAAATTTGCCGACATACATACCTCCTTGTAGGCCTTGCGGCCCGATTTGAGAAAAAAGCTCCGTACGCAGACAGTACGGAGCGGTTCTTAAAATCTCTTTAAGAAGTCCGACCTCGACGGGAGATTGAGCCATGCGGCGCCCGTTGTCTGCGGTCTTGATCGTTTTTCATTTTACCACACCTGCGCGCCGCTGTCAAGCATTTTCGCGCGGTTTGGCGAAAATCAGCCTCTCGTGTAGGCGACCTTTACGCCGGGGCCCATCGTCGAGGTCAGCGTGACGCTCTTGATGTATTGGCCCTTGGCTGCCGCGGGCTTGGCCTTTACGATGGCCTCCATGAGGGCGTTGAAGTTTTCGAGCAGCTTCTCCTGCCCGAAACTCTTCTTGCCGATGGGGCAGTGGATGATGGCCGTCTTATCGAGACGGTATTCAACTTTACCTGCTTTGACTTCCTTGACAGCCTTCGCGACGTCCATGGTGACCGTGCCGGACTTGGGGTTGGGCATGAGGCCCTTAGGCCCGAGGATACGGCCGATACGCCCGACCACGCCCATCATGTCGGGGGTGGTGATCATGACGTCGAACCCGAACCAATTCTCGGTCTGGATCTTCTGGATCATCTCTTCGGCGCCGACGAAATCCGCACCTGCGGCCTGTGCCGCGTCCGCTCTCTCGCCCTTGGCGACGACGAGCACGGTCTTCGTCTTACCGGTGCCGTTGGGAAGGACCAACACGCCGCGGACCTGCTGGTCTGCCTGGCGGGGGTCGATGCCGAGACGGACGTGGAGCTCCACGGTCTCATCGAACTTTGCCTTGGCGTTGTTGATGACGGTGCTCATCGCCTCGGCCGCGTCGTAAGCCTTGGACTTGTCGTAGGATTTGAGGCTGTCTGAATATTTTTTTCCGTATTTCATCTTGACTTCCTCCTTATTCCTCGACGGTGATGCCCATGCTGCGGGCCGTGCCCTTGATCATGCTCATCGCGCTCTCGAGCGACGTGCAGTTGAGGTCGGGCAGCTTGGTCTTGGCGATCTCCTCGACCTGCGCCTTGGTGAGCTTGCCGACCTTCACCTTGTTGGGGGTGGCGGAGGCAGTCTCGAGCCCGAGCGCCTTCTTGATGAGGACGGGTGCGGGCGGCGTTTTGAGGACGAACGTGAACGAACGGTCTGCATAGATCGTCATGACGACGGGGATGATGAGCCCCTCCTGCGAAGCCGTTCTCGCATTGAATTCCTTGGTGAAGCCGGGGATATTCACGCCGTGGGGGCCAAGCGTCGAACCGACGGGAGGACCGGGGGTGGCTTTTCCGGCAGGGAGTTGCAGTTTGACGACTGCGGTAACTTTCTTTGCCATAAAAAACTCCTTTGTGGTATTTGTGGCGGCAGGTTGGGATTTTTACCGCCTCCCACTATCGAAAGCGCTTTCGCGGTTTCTTCTGATTATTTCTTGATCGCCGACAGCTGTTCTATTACGTCACCCTGAACGTAGTTGAAGGGTCACCGCAGTCTTATAATAAGGTGATGCTTCGACACAGCTCAGCATGACGTATTATAGCGCTTGGTCTGCATGACGTAATTTGAATGCCTATTCGCCCCTCATTCTTCTTCGTCTTTGGGGATCTCGACGGCGTCGGCGGAGATGCGCGTCATTTGGACATATTCCACCTCGACGTCTTGCTCGCGGCCGAACATCGTGATGGTGACCTTGGCGCGCTGCGTCTCGTTGTTGCATTCCTTGATGACGCCGATAAATCCCTCGAGGGGGCCATTGTCGATGGAGACGCGGTCGCCCGGGGCAAAATCGGCATCCACGACGAAATCTTCGAGGCGCATCTTGCGGATCTCATCCTCCTTCATGGGGATGGGCCGCCCCTGCGGACCGCAAAAGCCCGTAACGCCGCGGGTGTTCGTGACAAGATACCACAGCTGGTTGGAATAGATCATCTTGATGAAGACATAGCAAGGCAGAAGCTTGCGCTCGACAACCTTCTTCTTGCCGTTTGCCTTCTCTTCGATGGTCTGCTCCATGGGGATCTTGACGTCGAAGATCTGGTCGCCCAAGTTGTTGTTTTCGATGAGCCGAAAGAGGCTTTCCCTCACGAGAAGCTCATAGCCCGAGTAGGTGTGCAGGATATACCACTTGGGTTCGGTATCTGTGCTCGGATTCATTGTTTAGCCCCCCAGCCCGGTGAGGAATTCGAGGAAATAGGTGAAGCCGATGTTGATGGCAGTGACGACGATGAGGAAAATGAGCACGATGACGAGCACGACGCCCGTAGCTTTGAGGGCCTTGGGGATCGTGGGCCAGGTGACGCGTTTGAGCTCCGAGAAAGTCTCTTTGAGGCGCCTGCCCATGCGGACGAAGATATTGGGTTTCTTGTCCTGTTTTTTCTCGGGCTTTTTCTTGACGTCTTTGGCCTGTTGTTCGAGCTCCTGATCTTTTTTTGCCATGATGATCCTCCGTAGTGTTACTTGGATTCCTTATGGACGGTGTGCTTTTTGCAGACGGGACAATACTTCTTGAGTTCGAGACGATCGGGATCGTTACGTTTGTTCTTGAAGCTGTCGTAATTTCTGTTTTTGCATTCGGTGCATTCGAAGGTGACCTTCATGCGGGTGGATTTAACAGCCATTGCGTAAAAACTCCATACGAAAAAAATTACACCCCAAGGTGCGTTATATAAAGTGTATCACAGCGCGGCGGATCTGTCAACCGATTTTGGGATGGATATTGCGGATATTTGAGAATTTTTCGGCGGGGGGAGGATGAAGCGCGGACCCCCTTGCTGTCCCTGTAAGGGAAAGTGGCGCACTGCCCTTGTGCGCCGAAAGGGTTTCAAGCTATTTCATGCGAAGTGCTACTTCAACACGTCATTCCGAGGCAAAGCCCAACGCGCGCGTCATTCTGCCCGACCGAGGTTTCTGATTGTGTTACTAAGGTCGACACGAGCGCATAGCGCGAAGTAGCCGTAGCCGGTAAAGCCTATCCCGCGCGTCATTCTGAGCCAGCAGAGTACGAATGAGAGCGAATTGCTCATCCGCGAAGAATCTTACTACGTCCGAGCTTGATTTTAAGCGCTTCCATTGATATAAGCGCATGTCAGAGATTCCTCACTACGTTCGGAATGACGCTTTGATCGGGCCCCGTCGCCACCCCACCCCCCTACCCCCCTCCCATGGAGGGGGCACGCTTTGATTGGGCTTGGGCGGGGACACAGGGCAAGGGCACAGGGGCGCCAAGGGGCGCTCACGGGGGGGGGGAAGGCGAGGAGGGCAAAAAAAGAACTCCCGAGGGAGTTCTTTTTCTTTCTCAATTCAGAATTGAGGTTCGTGCCAATCAGTTGGCAGCAGGTTTGTGTGTCAAGCGCTTACTTAGGCTTTCGTCGTCTTCGTGAAGGTCCCGAGGTTAGCGGTGATGCCGTCTACCCAGAAAGGATTACCGACAAGACGAGCGGCGAGCGATTCAGTCGTGAACGAAGTATCCGTGTACGTGAACGTCCACGTATCAGTCTCTGTCGTGAGAACGCCATAGACAGTCAACGTTGCACCGTCTCTAATAATATAGGTGGTGTAATGACCGCCATACAAGCCGTCCGGTTCGCTAGGCTGTTTCGGGCCTTCGGTAAGCGTTGTCGTTCCATGCGTAGCAGTCTTCGTCAAAGTAGTCTTCGGCGTAGCGTCGTCCCCTGCTCCGTCCATTGTAAGGGCACCCCATGCGCCGAACGGATTCAAGAAGTTCATGTCGAGATACTTCGCATCGATCTCTTCTTCGGCGTTAGCGAACGTATTGAGCTCGATGACGCAGTCTTGATACCAATTCGTGTCACGCGCGTTGTCCCAATTCCAAACGATGATGAAGTTGCCTGCAGGGACCACGAAATCGGAGGTAACGCTCGGAAGTTTTGTTTCGCTCTCAGCCCACCAAGCACCGTCGGGGTCAAGATTCTGAACATGCTGGTCAGCTGCATCATAGGTGTATACAGTGTTGCCGATCGTAACAGAACCCTTAATGGAACTACCGACCATGCTACCAACGCTGAACTTGATGTTGGAGCAGAAGAAATGGTTACCGTTGATACGGATCTTCACATCCTGCGTGGTGAACTTGGTAATCGTCGTGGTCACTTGATAGGTATCCTGCCCTGCCTTCAACGTAGCGTCGATGACAAGCGTGGTGCCATATCTGTAAACGATAACGTCCACGTCACCCGTCCAATCGGCAGCGGGAACGCCTTCGGGCGCATTGTCGCCAAGGATCTCAGCCACCGTTTGGCCATTCTTCTTGTAGACATGGGTATCCGTACCGGCACCGCCACAGAGTTCGGAAGTATCGGGACCGGGGTTGTAGTCCGCTTCAAAGGTACGATAGCCGAAGAACTTATCATCCTCGTTGTGCATTTCGATCGCACCGCCGCCGGGATAGTTCGCATCGTCATTGTGCCACGTGTAGCGAATCACAAAGTTGCCGCTGAGAGCCGTCTCGGCCGTGGGATTTGCCCACCAGTCGTCACCGCTCTTATCGGGATTCTCAAGCTCTGTGAGAGCAGGGAGTGCCTCAAAGGTATAGGAGCCGTTCGTGTCGGAAACCGTGAATCTCTTGGCGCCGCACTGCGAGCAGAAGGCATCCTCGAGACCGGTCGCTGCTGTGTCAGCGGTACCTGCCTTGATCCACTTGTGTTCGTTCTTGGTGTAGGAGAGACCTGCATAGAACTTAGCCTCGCCTGTCTTGGTGCCGTCGATCTCATAAGCGGAAGTCACTTCGCTCGTGCAGTCGGTCGGGTCAACATCATTGACGACGACAGAGTCGCCCGTGATCGTATAGGCCTTATCTGCACCGATCGCGCCATTCGCGGAGGCAGCGGTCTTATAATAGTGATTGTCTTCGCCGTCAAGTTCGAAGGCGATGTCTTTGCCGTCGAGACCGAGAGTGCGGAGGTCGACTGTGATGACGACGACAGCGCCGCGGTCGGTATCCTCGGGATTGTTGAGGGTGCCGAAGGGATAGAAGTTCACGGTAGCGAGGTCTTTCAAGAGCGCACCATCCGTGAAGGAAGCCACACCGGCAGCGTCCACAGCAAAGCTCAAGTCATGAGGACGGAGATAGGTGTACGTCCTGTAATCGGCAGGAGTATTGGAACCTGCGTTCGCCGAGAAGGTCAGGGCAGTTGCAAAGTCGCCGTTCTGAAGATCGGAATCATCAAACGCCTTGGTGATATAGAAGTTGTAGCCGCTGCGTGCGAAGTGGAAGCCATGGCTGTAATTCGCATTATCCGCAAACTGAGGCACATAGTAGAGATAATCGGTGACGAGCGTCGCGTCGCTATTCTTTCTATCGAGCAAGCTGAACTGATAGGAGACAGGAGCCGCGGGATCGAACGCGGGAACGTTGTACACCACGGTGATGGTATCGCCCGAATAGGTGAGGGACTTCACGGTCATCCCCTCGATGCCCTTCATGAGTTTCTTGTTTTCCGTGATACGGTCGCCGTTGTCGGCATCGTTGCCGGCCGCATTGAAGTACGTCGTCGAGTTGTTGACAACGAACTTATAGGATTCACGAAGCTTCGTGGGGTCGATGCCGCTGCCAACCTTATAGGTGATGGTGACTTCTCTCGCCTCATTGAGCTTCTGATCATAGTTCTCGGTCATCGTGGAAGTGATGGTCCTGCCTGCGACGGTGTCCTGCGTGTAGCTGACGCCGGCGTTGTCGACAGCCGCCTGCGTGAAGTTGACGACGATGTCGGTAGGCTGAGCGCCCTTGATGGTGACCGTCTTGGTGTCCTTGGTGATGCCGAGGACGACGTCCATCTTGGTGCCGTCTGTGCTGATCGCCGCATGGCCATCTGCGCCGTCGAAAGTAGGCGTGCCGCTGAACTTGGTCTCGCCGTTCTGATAGACGGTGAAAGCGACGGAGTGGGTCGCGGTCGTTGCTTTCAACGCGGTCTTTTGGCTCGGGGTAAGGGTGAGCGCATAGCCGCTGACGACGAGCGTGGGTTTCGCGTCGATGTTGACGAATTCAACGCCATTGACGCCCGTGATGAAGATCGTTTCGTCGATTGTAACTTCGTTGGAGCCTGCATGGTCGACAGCATTCTCAATGATCGTAAGGTCGCCGGGGTTGCTGAGGACTCGTGCGATGCGGTCGTTACCGACGGTGACGATGACAAGGAAGGACTTATAGTTCTTGCTCATCTTCTCTACTGCAAGGTTGACCCAACCGGCTTCTGCGAGCGCATCGGCGGTCGGATTCGCCTCGAGCTCGGTAATATCCTCGTCCTTCACGCCTGCGGTCTTGGAACCGTAGACGGTGAGCATATCCTTGTTGACCTTGCCGCTCTGGTTGCCCTCGTAGGAGACGCCGAAGTCGAACTGGTCGTAGTAGTCGCTGAGCATCTTGTTCTCGAGCACCTTGACTGCCTTGATCTTGGGGGTCTCGGCATCCTTGAGCTTGAGCGACTGGATGGTGGTGGCATGCGTGAAACTCATCTCGACCTGTTCGCCGTAGATCAGTGCATGATAATACTGACGGTCGGGAAGTTTGATGGAGATGGTACGCGCAGCAAAGCCTTCGACTTCGTAAGTGATCTCAAAGACACAGTCAATAGAATAGGACCATGTGATGGTGATCTTCTTAGCCGTTGCGTAGTCGCTGGTACCGGTGATAGGACCGCTGACATAACCGCGCATGAGCTCTGCGGCCTCTACGCCGGGGAAGCCCGTCGTGACGGAATCCTGGTCGGGATAGGGATTGCGGTTCCATGCGGGAAGCTCGGCGTTGGAGTAGATGCCCCAGTTGTCGCCGCGCTGCAGGAAGGAACCGCCTTCCTCAAGGTTGGCAACGCCAAGGATGGGGAAGTAGTAGGTCTGACCCGTAGCAAGCGTTTTTGCAGTACCCGTGAGCTTAATGGACATGCCCTTTTCAAGACGGCCGACGGTGGTCATCAAGTCGGGGTGCCCGTCGGCAAATTTAACGACCTTGTTGTCCTTGCCGATCGTGACGGTCTTACCCCAAGCTGCAATGCTGAAGGTATCGGTGATGTCTTGCTCAACGACGGTCGCGCCGTCTTTCGGGCAAGAGGTGAGCTCGCCGTTCTTCTGGAAGTTGTGGCTGACGACGACTTCGACGGTCGCGGTGACCTTGTAGAAGTTATCGGCCTTGGGCGTGACGGTGAGCTTGTAGTTGCCTACATTGACCGTGCCGTCGGCCCCGAAAGGCACCCCGGACCAATCCGCCGTGTAGTCGTCTTTGGTGAGCACCTTGGAGGCGACGGGATTGCCCTCCGCGTCGTTCTCATAGGTAGCCGTGATCTTGACGTTTGCAAGAAGCGCTTCGGCCTCTGCTTTTTTCTGCTGGTCGTGGAACTCGATCTTGCCGTCGACAGTAAGCGTATCGACCTGGCCGGCGGGATTCTTATCCTTATCCGTACCGGTTCCGCCGCCGTTGTCGCCTGTGTTGTTACAAGCGAACAGCGCCAACGACATCAGCATAGCGAAGAGCACAATGAGTGCTACTCTCAGCTTTTTCATGTCTTGTTTGTCCTCCCCTTTCTAATATTGATATATTGCCACTTATACAATGGCAGTAATATTCTACATCAAAATTTTGGCCGTGTCAATACATTTTTGTAAAAAAACCTCTCCTTTCTTTTGTGAAAAATGTTTTGCGTTTTCGGATTTTGTGGATTTCGTTTCTTGCTCCTTGGAATGGAAGGGATCGCCACCCCACCCCCACCCCCTCCCATGGAGGGGGCACTCTCGGGATGGGCCCCATCGCTCACCCGAAACCCCTCATCCGCCCTATGGGCACCTTCCCAAAGGGGAAGGCAAGGGGTCGCTCAAACGGGCTTGGGCGCAAACCAAAACCCCTCAGTCCCGCAAAGGGCCGCGGGCCAGCTCCCCTTACAGGGGCGCCAAGGGGGTCGCTCAAACGAGCTTGGGCGCAAACCAAGCGTTCTAATCACGTCATGTTGAGCGTAGTCGAAACATCACCTTATTATAAGGCTGCGGTGACCCTTCAACTACGTTCAGGGTGACGTAATTGGAATGCCTTGGTCGCTCACACGGGCTTGGGCGCAAACCATCCCACTATTTATTCTTATTGTGTGCGGGCGCGCGCGAAGTATACAAAAAAAAGCCGCTCGGACGGCGGCAGGGGATCACAACATGGCGAGAAGATCGTCGTAGAGCAGAGGGTCACAGCATGGCGAGGAGATCGTCGGCGGCGCGGAGATCGCAATCTGCGTGATGGGCGATGTAGACACGCAAAAGGCGCACGGCGCGGACCAAACCGTCCTGCGTGGGAGGCTTTGCCGAGGGGTCATTCGCGGACATGGGTGCCCCCTTTTCTGCGTCGAGGAAAAATTTGATCGCATCGTAGGTGACTTCGCTCGCGGGAACGCCCACGGCACACTCCGAACACCCGAACGAGCCGTTTTCCATATCGAAAAACCGTCTTCCGACGAGTTTTTTGCCGCAATGGGGACAATCTCCCGCCGAGACGGCATAGCCCGCAAAGGCGACCGCACGCAAAAAGAAAGCAACGACCGCGGACATGGGTGCCTCGTCGGAGCTCTCAATGTCTCTGAGCGCCTCGATGGCCGCCACGAGGAGAGGGGTGCAGGGCATCTGTTCGAGCGCCAAGGCGTCGCACACCTCGCACACGCTCGCGCCCGCGTAGAGACGCATGAGGTCGGCGTGCAGGCCGTAGAACCCCTCGTGCAGGGAGGCCTCGATGACCGTTCTGCGGCGGTTGCGCTCGACGAAGACGTACTCCGCGAAACAAAAAAGTTGGGACGCGAAATTCAGCTTCGCGCCCGCCTTCCGCACCCCCTTCATCGCCATGCCGAGCTTGCCGTCCGCGGTGAGAAGGGTCACGAGTTTGTCGCTCTCCCCCACGTTTACCGACCTGAGGAGGAGGCCGTCTGTCTTGTACTCCATTTGCCGTACATCCTATTTGAGTCTTTTGTAGAGCATGTAGTAGCTGAAATTCCCCGTCTCTTCGAACAGGTCCCACGCGATCTGCTTCGCGCTCTTCGGCTTTTGGCCGGGCATGTCTTCCTTCATACCCGCAGTATGCGGAGGTTGGGGAAAGTCTATTCCTCCGAGCTGTATCCGAACTCTTTCATGAGCCGCGCGCTGTCCCGCCAATCCTCGCGCACCTTCACGAAGACGGTGAGGAACACCTTCGCGCCGAGAAATTTCTCCATGTCCTGCCGCGCAAAGGACGCGACTTCCTTGATCGCCGCCCCTTGCTTGCCGATCAAAATGGCCTTGTGGTTCTTCTTTTCGCACACGATGTCGAGCGAGATCTCATAGGCGCCGTTTTCATGCCGCTCGAACGTGTTCACGATGACGGCCACGCCGTGCGGGATCTCCTTCTCGTATTTGAGGAGGATCTTCTCGCGCATGAGCTCGGCCACCATGAATTTTTCACTGCGGTCGGAGATGACGTCGCCGGGGAAAAGCTCCTCTCCCTCGGGCAGCATCGCCGCGATGGCTTCCTCAATTTGTTTGACACGCATCCCCTTCCTCGCGGACACGGGGTACACGTCTGCGGTCACCCCCGCTTCGTAGAGCGCCTTGGCGTCGGCGGGGATGCGCTCGCGGGGCATGATGTCGATCTTGGTGTAGGCGATGAGCATGGGGAGGCCGAGGCCCATGTATTTCTTCATGAGGGCGATGTCGTCTTCCTTGACGCCCGCGTGCCCGTCGTGGACATAGACGATGGCGTCCACTCCCTCCGCCGTGAGTTCGGTGGTCTTCATCATGAGCGACGTGAGGGCATTGCGCTGGCGGTAGATGCCGGGCGTGTCGACGAAGACGATCTGGTAATTTTCCCGCGTGAGGACGCCCATGATGCGGTCCCGCGTGGTCTGCGGCTTGGGGGAGACGATGGCCACCTTTTCGCCAACGAGCACGTTGACGAGAGTGGATTTTCCTGCATTTGCCTTGCCGATCACGGCGACGTATCCGCTCTTCATTCCCTTGCGAGCCCCAATTTTGCCATGAGCTCCTCCTCCTTTTGGCGCATGGCGCGCCTGTCTTCCTCGCGCTCGTGGTCATACCCGAGGCAGTGCAGCATCCCGTGGACGATGAGATATGCGATCTCGCGCGCCTCGGAGTGGCCGTATTCCTGCGCCTGCTCCTTGGCCCGTGCCGTGCAGACGGCGACGCTGCCGAGGTACATGTGCTCCTCTTCCCCGTCGTAAGCGGGCTCGACGCAGTCCGGGTGCTCCCCCGCCGAAACGGGCTCCCCGGCAGTCAGTTCGGCTGCGGGAAAACTTAGAACATCGGTCACTTTGTCTACATTTCTCTCGCGTGCATTCAGCGCGCGGATCTCCTCCTCGCTCACGAACATGACCTCCAAGACGAGGGGCATGTCTGAAACGAAGCCTTCGGAAAGCACATTTTCCAATGTTTTACGGGGACCTTCCTCCATGCTCTCGCAGTCGAGGATGAGCCTCCCCTTTGCAGTCTCAACCATCCTGTTCCTCCGATTTCGTGACGGTGCGGTCGCGGTTGAATTGAATGGCGGGGTATTTCACGCGGTGGTGATGGACGCCCGAGAGCGCCTCGACGAGGGTCTGCTTGATGACGGTGAGTTCGCGCATGGTGATGTCGCACTCCTCGAACTGCCCGAGGTCCATGCGCTCCTCGATGATGGAGCGGCACACCTTCTCCACTTTTTCGGGGGAGCGGTCTGGCATGGCGCGGGTGGCGGCTTCGGTGGCGTCCGAGATCATCACGATGGCCGCGATCTTGCTCTGCGGGATGGGCCCGAGGTAGGAGAAATCCTTGAGGTCGGCGTCGCCCGAATAGCGGATGGCCTTGTCGTAGAAATATTTGATGGGAAGCGTGCCGTGGTGTTCGAGCGCGACGTCGGCGATGGCCTTGGGCAGGTGCTTCTCCATGAGCAATTCATACCCGTCCTTGGTGTGCGAGCGGATGATGTCGGCCGAGAGCTCGGGCGTGATCTCGTCGTGCACGTTGTAGTCCGTCTGGTTCTCGGTGAAGCACTCGGGCTGTTTGAGCTTGCCGACGTCGTGGTAATAGGCCGCGGTGCGCGCGAGCTCGGCGTTCTCCCCGATGGCCACGGCGCAACTCTCGGCGAGCTGGGCGACGATGAGGGAGTGGTTGAAGGTCCCCGGCGCCTTGGCCTTGAGGTTGACGAGCAGCTCGGCGTCCGTCGAGGTGAGTTCCCGCAGGCGGAAGACGGTCAGGCGGTTGAACGACCATTCGAAGAGGGGCAGAAGGGCGAGGGCGAGGATGGACGAGACGATACAGCTCATGATGCGGAACCCGGCAGAGGAGATGTAGTCGATCCAATCCCCGATGGAGGGCAGGTTGAAGAGCAGGACCAAGAGGGCGATGGGCATGGCGATGAAGATGCCCGTGAGGAGCAGGCCGCCGCGCGTCTTCACCCGTTCGCCGAGGAAGATGGCGACGCTGCCGCCGATAAAGCTCAAAAGGAAGGTGGAATAGATCTCGCTGTTGATGTCCATCGTGGGGACGATGTCGGTGAACAGGTCGATGACGAACATCATGAAGCAGAAGACGAAGTTGAGGAAGAGGGCGTGGCGTCTGTTGATGAGAAAGAGCGCGAGGAGCGCAAAGACGGCCACGGGGCGGGAATAGATGTGGATGAATTCCCCGAACACATAGGAGATGATGAGGCTGACGATGAGCAGCGTGTAGACGAGGATGACGTTCTTGGGCTTTACGAGCGCGGCCCTGTCCTCGAAGAGGTAGTAGAGGAAGACAAGACCCGCCAAAAAGAAGAGGCTGACGACGAGGGAGATGAGCTCGGTGGTGTGCTTGGTGAAGTAGTCTTGCCACGCGGGATAGTCGCTGATGAGGATCATGAAAAAGACAACGACGAGCAGGGCAAGATAGCACCCCACGAACACGAAGGCGCTGCGGATGAGATCGACGCGGTCGCGCCGCCTCTTCTCTTTCTCCTTGTTTTCGATGTTTTTCTCTTTCATGGCTTCTCCTTTTTGCGTTTGCTCTCGTCTTTGCGCTTATTTTCATCCCGCTTATTTTCATCCCGCTCATACGCGCGCACGATGCGGGAGACCAGCGGATGCCTGACGACGTCTTTCTCGGTGAGGCGGCAGACGGCAATGTCCTCCACCCCCTCGAGGATGCGGACGGCATGTTTCAGGCCGCTCGTCTTGCCGTCGGGCAGGTCTGTCTGCGTGAGGTCGCCCGTGACGACCATCTTGCTCCCGTCGCCGAGGCGGGTCAGGAACATCTTCATCTGCTCGCGCGTGGCGTTCTGGGCCTCGTCTAAGATGACGAAGGCGTCCGAGAGCGTTCTGCCGCGCATGTAGGCAAGCGGCGCCACCTCGATGACCCCCTTCTCCATGAGTTTTTGGTAAGTCTCGAAGCCGAAGAGCTCCTGCAAGGCGTCGTAGAGGGGGCGAAGGTAGGGATCCACTTTGGTCTGCAAGTCCCCGGGGAGGAAGCCGAGCTTTTCGCCCGCCTCCACGGCAGGACGGGTGAGGATGATCTTCTCGACCTCCTTGCCCTTGTAGGCAGCCACGGCGAGACAGACGGCGAGATAGGTCTTGCCCGTCCCCGCAGGCCCCACGCCGAAGGTTACGGTGTTGGCGCGGACGGCGTCGGCATACGTCTTCTGCCCCACCGTCTTGCACTTGACGGGCTTGCCGCGCGAAGTCACGGCCACCACGCCGTTCATGATGCCCGCGATGTCTCCCGCCCGTCCTTCCCGCGCGAGTTCGATGCAATAGAGGAGGCGCGTCTTGTCGATGTTCTCCCCCGCCGAGACGATGGCGAGCAGGCTCCCGATGACCTCTTCCCCGACATGGGTGGCCTCGGCGTCGCCTTCGAGCACGATAGCAGTTCCCTCCACGCGCGCCGCGAGCCCGAGCTCCCGCGCGATCGTCGTCAAATTCTCGTCGAAGACGCCGATGACGGCGCTGAGCTTGTCCGACGAGCCCGTTTCCACTGTAATGACAGTTGTAGCAGCCAAAATCCCTCCTAAGCGAGGTTGACGGAGGCCGTTTTGGTCATTACGCCCGAGACCTTGCAACCCTGCTTTGTCTTTTCGATATGTAAATTTTTCAGCGGCCCGAAGTCGAGGAGGGCCTGTGCCTTGGCCCTGTCTTCGGGGAGCGCGTATTCGAGGCAGATCTCCCGTTCCACGGTCACGGCGGCGATGACGAGCGAGGGAATCTTTTGCTCCCCGGCAAGAGTGTAGACGTCGACCACCGTATCCCCCTCCCGCACGCTGTCTCCCACCGAAACGAGGGGCGTCCCCCGCACGACGGTAAGCCCGATAACGGTGCCCGAGACGGGCGCAATGAGGGGCATGCCCGCGATGGGCTGTGCGTTTTCGCTGACGCGCACCTCTACGGTGAGGATGCCGCCCGCGCGTTTGAAGGTGCAGAACTCCACGCGGGGAAGGGCGAGCACGCGCGCCGTGAGCACGGCCGTATCCCGCGGCATGGGAGAAAATCCGCCCACGCCCTCCTCCTGCAAGATGGCGCGTATCTCGCGCTCGTAATAGGCCCCGCTTCCCGTCACCTCGACCGTGAGCACGCGGGACTCGAAAGTATACACCGCCGCAAAAAAGAGCAGGACGCCGACAAGAAGGCCGAAAAGCTGCGGCGCAAGCTGTCTCGCGCGCGCGGGACCGTAATACTTTACGTCATCTATATGATAACACGAACTGCGCAAAATTGCAAATGCTTTTTTCCGATCTTTGGCGCGGATGTGCACTTCGAGCACATTTTTTTGCACTTCACGGCAAAGAAGCACGGGAATGTTCTCCCGCGCCAGCTTCCCGGGCACCCGCCCGGTGGACAAACTCGTCACTTTGAACCCCACTTTTCCCGCCATACGCCCCTACCCCGTGACGGAGACGGAATGCACTGCGCCTGCGATGACGACGTCGCCCGCGGCATACTTTGCGATCTCCAGCCCCTCGCCCTCGATGACGACGCCGCCGCGCTTGCCCGTGAGCGCGATGTGCACGGCGGAGAACTCGGTGATGCGCCTGACGTTGCGCAGGTAGGCCCCGCTGCCCGAGACGGTGTATGCGATGCGGGCAGGGTCTTCCCCGCCGAGCAGTTTTGCGATCTCCTCACTCAGCCTCATTTCTCCCTATTTTATGCGGAAGTGCGCACCGTCATGCATCCCCGCATTGTGAGAACGGAGGGAAGGGGGAGGTGCGACAGGGTTGGTGAAAGCGACACTTGGCGCCCCTGTAAGGGGGTCAGACTGCGTATGAGGGGATACACTCACGCGGCAAGAGCGCCGCGTTCGGTATGACACGCTTACCACAACCGCACCCAAGCCCAACCCGAGCGTCATTCTGAGCCGAACAAGTATGAGTTTAAGCGAATTGCTCATCCGCGAAGGAATCTTGTAACGCCCAAGCCCGTGTGAACGATAGTCGGACTTCGTACTTCGGGATCCTTCGGGGACAGCCGTGTTGAACTTTGTATCATAATTCCGCCTCAGGATGACGCGCTTACCACAACACGGACTTCATTTGAGCGACCCTTGCCTTCCCTTCTGGGGAAGGTGCCCGTAGGGCGGATGAGGAGGAGAAACCCTTTCGGCGCACAAGGGCAGTGCGCCACTTTCCCTTACAGGGACAGCAAGGAGACCGCATCCACGGGTACCATGTCCGCAATCAAGTATCATGTGAACGCTCACACCCTCTGTCCGAAAGGTTTACGAAAAAGTCTCGGTAATGACGCCGCCGCCCAAACAGGCCGCTTCGTCATAGAGCACGGCGAACTGCCCGGGAGTCACCGCGCGCTGGGACTCCTTGAAGTCGAGCCGCACGCTCGTTTCGTCGAGGATCGTCACGCGCGTTTGCTGTTCGCTCTGGCGGTAGCGGAGCTTTACACCGCATTCCGAAAGGCCGATCGCGGACATGGGTGGGATGTAATTCATCTCCTGCACGATACATCCCCTGCTCATGAGCGGAGATTCGTCGCCGTGGGAGACGTAGAGAATGTTTTGTTCGAGGTCCTTTTTGACGACGAACCACCGTCCGTCCTCCCCCTTTCTCCCGCCGAGTTCGAGCCCGCGCCGCTGGCCGAGCGTGTAATACATGAGCCCCATGTGCTCCCCCACGTCCTCGCCCGCAAGCGTCACGATCCGCCCCGGTTGCGCAGGGAGGTAAGTCTTCAAAAAATTACGGAAGTTCCGCTCGCCGATGAAGCAAATGCCCGTCGAATCCTTCTTTTTGGCCGTCGGGATCCCGTTTTCGGCGGCGATCCTGCGCACTTCGGCCTTGGTGAGCCCCGCGAGCGGGAAGAGCACGCCGCTGAGCTGCTCCTGGGAGAGCTGGCAGAGGAAATAGGTCTGGTCTTTCTCTTGGTCCTTGGCCTTCAAGAGACGGTGGACGCCGTCCTCGTGGGAGATGCCGCAGTAGTGCCCCGTGGCTACCATGTCCGCGCCGAGAGCCTTCGCGTACTCCTTAAAGGGGCCAAATTTGATCTCGCGGTTGCAGAGAACGTCGGGATTGGGCGTGCGGCCCGCCCTGTATTCGCGGAGGAAATAGGAGAAGACGCGGTCCATGTATTCCTTGGCGAAATTGACGGTGTAGTAAGGGATATCGAGCAGTGCGGCGACGCGCTTTACGTCCTCGAAGTCCTCGTCTGCGGTGCACACCCCGTTCTCGTCCGCCTCCTCCCAATTGCGCATGAAGAGCCCGATGACGCGGTAGCCCTGCTGTTTGAGCAAGAGCGCCGCGACGGAGCTATCCACACCGCCCGAGAGCCCGACGGCGACCGTCTTTGCGTCCATATCCGCCTCCCAAAATTTTTTTCTCTATTTTACCATAAAACGCCTGAAATATAAAGCATTTTTCCGAAGAATGTGCTATAATGATTTCTACAAAGCCTCTAAGCATGTACTCGTAGTGTAATTGGATAACGTTACGCCCTCCGATAGCCACACTTCAATTCTGCATCCTTATGTGGCTCACGAGCCGCACCGCGGAGAAGTACGCCGTCGACGGCGGCGGACGAAACTCCTTCAAGCATGTACTCGTAGTGTAATTGGATAACATTACGGCCTCCGATAGCCACACTTCAATTCTGCATCCTTATGTGGCTCACGAGCCGCACCGCGGCGAAGTACGCCGTCGACGGCGGCGGACGAAACTCTTTCAAGCATGTACTCGTAGTGTAATTGGATAACATTACGGCCTCCGACGCCGTCGACTCCGGGTTCGAGCCCCGGCGGGTACACCAAAAAGAACGTAAGTCGAACTTCGACCTGCGTTCTTTTTTCATTAAATATGCCGTAAACAATCGGAAATACTAATCGTCGTCTGTTTCATAAAATTCTTTATAAAATTTTTGGTTTAACAATTTCCACTCGTCGGAAAACAACTTGCCGTTATCTATAAGATTTTTAGCTTTTTTTCTATATGGTTGTTTGTCATCTTCCAACCATTTGGAAAGCTCTAATTCCGAACTCCCGCAAACTTTATAATACGGTGCGACCATATCGTAATTGGATATAATTTTATCGCAGTACAATAAATATTCTCGAAATGTAACCGTGATGCACGTAACATCGCGTTGAAATGCATCGTAAATTTTTTGCAAATAAGAATATTCCGTAGCGGGTAAGACTTGTAATGCGTCAAATAAATTTACAACCGCATTTGCAAGTTCGGAGATTGTAAATATTTCTGTTGCCAGCGGATTTGATTTGAGATTTTGTATTTTTCGAGGGGCGGCAAACAGCTGCCCAAGAGCATATTCTTTATCGCGTTTATTCTTGAAATAGGTCATTGTAATACCCACTATAATATCAACTACTGCAAAAACAACGCCTATTATACCCACTGTATTATTTCCAAATGCAAAACCGCCGATAATCATTCCGACAGATAAAGCAAATAAAATATATGTAATTGTCAACATAGCTCGCTCACCATAATTCTATTTTCTAAATGTCATGGAAACTTCCCCCACGCCCAAAAGACTCCCTTCGATCATAAGTTCATCACCTTCGAGATGAATTACTTCATTTGGACACAAAAGGTAGTTTTGCGTCGGTACGTCATCGTTGGTAAGTGTAACATAATTGTCGGCATCAATTAAAAAGTGACCTTTTTGCTTAGAGACAATTCCGTTGACTTTTACTTTATTTTCCAATTCATAAGTACCATTGCCATAGTTAAATTCGATATAATTATATTCGTAGTGGCTGACAGTTACACTCCCAAATTCCAAATCCACAAGTTCATATCTCACAACATTGCTATTGCAAGCTGTAAAAGATAATAATGCAAGAATTGCCATAAGTGCTATACAAAATGCTGTTGTTGGTTTTTTCATGAAATTTTCTCCTTAAAAAGTAAAAAGTGCGCCAACCGAAGTCAGCGCACGAAAACGCAAACTCCGATTGTCGCCAAACAATTCTTATGCAGAGTACGATCATATTTCGCATACACCAAACATAAGCGGAATTCGCATTTTACCAATTCCAATATTTGATGTATACGAAAAAACATGCGTTTCTACGTGAACATAAAAAATCGCACTCCTCAAAGTTAATAAGAATTGTTTGGCATATTTAGTATAACACTTTTTCGGACATTTTGTCAAGCCTTAAAAAGATTTTAGGATTGTCAAAGCACCGAAAGAAAGTAAAAACCCCAGCCGAAAACAGTTCGACTAAGGTTCTTCGTGGTATACCACAAAGAACGTAAGTCGAACCTCGACCTGCGTTCTTTTTTCATAAGAAAACGGGAGCAGACTTTTCCGCCCCCGCCGTTTTCATTCCCAATGTGACTGCAAAAACAGCAATACGGCAGAAAATGCGTAAAGGTCGATTTCCTGTTACGGCAAAAATTGATATGCGGTTACTGCGGACATTCCGTCAACGGCGAGAGCGGCACTTCGCACACAGGCGCGGTCGCTTATTATTACAAATGCCGCGGGCGGAAAAAGCATTTGGCGGATTGTCACAAAACAATGATGCGCAAAGAAGAACTCGAATCGCTTGTACTCGACGCGGTAATTCAAGCGTTGACAGAAAAGAACACGATGAAAACCATTGTCAGCGGCTTGCTCGCCGTACAGGAAAATCTGATTACGGCAAGCTCGGATTTATACTTCTTGGAGAAACAGAAAAAGCAAGTCGAAACCGCATTAAACAATTTAGTTGCGGCAATCGAGCGCGGGATCTTATCAAACGCCACAAATCAACGTCTGCATGACCTCGAAAAACAGCAGGAGGAATTGGAAAGGAAAATCCTCGTAGAACGCAGTAAAACCGTTGTAAAGCTAAATGAGAACGATATACGAGCATTTTACGAGCAAGCATTACGGTTAGAGCCGAAATTGCTTATCAATTTTCTGATAAAAGAAATCGTCCTCTATGACGACCACATAGATATTTACTTCAACAGCCCCATAAGGACAAGTCCTGACGACAACAACAGTCAGGGCTTTTCTTTTTATTCGAAAACGGTACTGCTTCACGGCGAACGGATTGGCATAAAATTGATTGCATGAAATCAACGGCTATTTATTCCACAGTCCGCTTGACATGAGCCTCGCAGGCGTGCGGTATTTAGGCAAAGAGCCAAACACGAACGCCCCTGCGGGGCTAATTGTTTGCCGTTGGCACGATAGCCTACCACACGCCATTCTCATGTCAAGCGGCTTTTGCGGCATAAACCGCCGTTGCCTCAAACTTCAAAAGAAAGCAAAAAACCTCAGCCGAAAACAGTTCGACTAAGGTTTTTCGTGGTACACCAAGCCCCCTGTGCCACTGCACGGGGGGCTTTCATGTTATGTCACCGACGGGGCGAGAAACCGAGGGTTCGCCCGCCCGAGGCTTCTATTTGTGCTACTAAGGGCGACACGAGCGCCTTTGGGCGCGAAGTAGCCCCGGCGGGTACACCAAGCCCCCTGTGCCACTGCACGGGGGGCTTATGCAGTTCGTCGTGGTAAGCGCGAGGCCTCTTGCTGTCCCTGTAAGGGAAAGTGGCGCACTGCCCTTGTGCGCCGAAAGGGTTTCTCCTCCTCATCCGCCCCTCACGGGGCACCTTCCCCAGAAGGGAAGGCAAGAAAACCCCTCATACGAAGTCCGCGGTGGTGGTAAACGCGTCATCCTGAGGCGGAATGACGATACGAAGTCCTATGCGGCTGTCTCCGAAGGATCCCGAAGTACGAAGTCCGACTATCGTTCACACGGGCTTTGGCGTAGCAAGATTCTTCGCGGATGAGCAATTCGCTCTCATGCAAACCCTTTCGGCTCAGAATGACGCTTTGATTGAGCTTTCGGCTACTTCGCGCTACGCGCTCGTGTCGACCTTAGTAGCACAATCAGAAACCTCGGTCGGGCAGAATGACGCTTTGATTGAACCGCATCGTCAATCCAAACCCCTCACCGCCGAAAGGGCATCGGCGGAGCTCCCCTTACAGGGGCGCCGAGGGTTTGCTCACACGGGCCTCGTCGCCACCCCACCCCCTACCCCCTCCCATGGAGGGGGCATGATTTCATTGGGTAAGGGCAAGAAAAAAGGAGGCGGGCAGCCTCCATGAATAAAGTAGACCTGTTAGCCCCATACCATGTCCGAGGCAGAGGGCTCGGAAAGCTCCGATAGTTCGATGAACTCCGAATGTTCGGAATGCTCTGCCCCCCCCACCATTCGCTCTCCTCGCTCAAACACAGCCGCCTCAATTGGCTCTGTTTGCTCAAATATCTCAGCCGTCGCCTCCCGTTGGATAAAACGGTTGGGCGAATAGGTGGAGAGCTCGCTCCGCGCCTCCATTGCCGCATAAACACGGTCTCTCAGGTCCTTCTTTTGCTGTTTCTTCGTGGCCCCCTCTTCCGCAAAGAAGGGCCCGTCGATGTAGACGGTCGCCTTCACCCCCCCGAACAGTTTGCGCTTCGCATACGTCGTCGTGAACGTAAAAACAGGCTTTCCCGCGGACACGGGGTAGGCAAAAGAGCTGTCGGGGAAGGGCCGTATGCCCGTATACAGCGGCCAGATGTGGGCCTCGGGATAGATGACGATGACGTTTCCCCTTTCCGCCCGCGTTTCGATCGCACTGAGAAAGCTCTTATGCGTTTCCCAGCTGTCCGGCACGGGCATGGCCCCTAAATCTTCGACGACGCGCCGCAAAAACGGGATGGAGACTGCGTCTGCGTTGACGACGATGTACGGCTTCTTGGGGAAGGCCGCTATGGAGGGCGTGAAGGCGTCGCCCGCCGTCCGCGTGTGGTTGCCATAGAGAAAGTACCCCTCCTTGCGGTAAGGGCGCAGTTTGCTCCTCCCCACGATCTTCTGGCCGCACGAGATCTTCAAAAAGAGGTAGACCAAGGGCGTCGCGACGATGTGGTGAAGGACCCATGCGACAGCCCGCCTCCCCCTGCTCTTCGGGAGATAGCGATACCCCTCTTGCAGGCGTTTGCCCGCGATATTCGTCCCCGCAAAGTCGTCGTTGACGGGGTCGGTATAATAAAATGTCTTGCCTTTCATTCGCTCTTTTTCGCCAAGGCGGCCGTCTCCTCGAGCATTTTTTCCATCTGCAACATACAGTCTTCCTGCCGGAACTGCTGTTTGAACGTGCTATACTTCTCGTGATACTCTTGAATACGGGCGGGGTCGCGGTAGAAATAGGCAATTTTATCGGCGAGATCGCGCCAATCGCCCGCCTTGAAGAGACAGTGTCCGTCGAGGGCGAAATTCTTGGTGGCACTGCGGGGGGAATCGCAGATGATGGGCACGAGCCCGCTCGCGATGGCTTCGAGGCAGGAGATCGCCTCGATCTCAACGATGGCGGTGTGCACATAGAGATCTGCCCCGTGCAGGGCGGCAGGGAGCTCCCCGCGCGAATAGAATTTGAAGTCGGCGTCCACCCCCATCCGCTTGGCGAGCCGCCTGAGCTTCTTCTCCTTAGGGCCGCATCCCGCAAAGCAAAGCTTGATCTCATCTTTGAAGCCGCTCTTTGCGACGGCCTTGATGAGCGTCTGCTGTGATTTCTCCTTGCTGAACCTCCCCATGCAGAAGATCGTGAACTTCTCGCTCAGGCGCTCTGCCTCTCGGGGAAGGAAGAAGTCATCGTTCACGCCGTTGGAGATGACGCGGCTGGGGAGCGTCTTCTTGATGTGGCTCTCGAAGAGATCCTTGATGAATTGCGTGGGATAGTGCACGGTATCTACCCGCCGGTAGAGCAGGCGGTAAAAACAGAGATAGACGATGTGGTTGGCGAGGCGGCTGTTCATGCAGGCGATGTGCGCGGTGACGTTTTCCGCCTGTGCGTGGAAGCTCGCCGTCACGGGAATGCCCGCCTGTTTTGCGAGTTTGGCGGCCGCGGTCCCGAGGAGGAAGGGCATGAGGATATGCACCACATCCGCCCCCTCGATCGCGGGTCCGAGGATCTTCTTGTCTCCCTTGGCGAGGGTGACGTTGTTCGCCTTCAGGATCAAATTCAGCGGCCCCCAATTTTTCACGGGCACGACGACATACCCCTCTTGGCCCTTCTTGTCGGGGTCGGCGCACACGACGGTCACGTCATGCCCCCGTTCTCTCAAAAACCCGATGAGGTTATACGCAGCCAGCGTGGTGCCGTTGTTCGGCTTTCCCAATACATCACAGACGATCGCGATCTTCATTTGCTCCTCCTGCGTCATGGGTTTTTATGATGTTGTCACAAAAACCTATGACATTCTTATTGTAGCACTTTGAAGAGAGGCTGTCAACAAAAATATCGAAAAATGTATAAAAAAAGCGGCCCGAGAGAGCCGATTGGAAC
>CANQJJ010000009.1 GCA_947624215.1 uncultured Clostridia bacterium | reverse complement strand
CTTCCAAACTCCACAACTCCTCTTTGAACAAAATCTCATATCCTGTTGCACTTAGTTTGACAATTCACTTCGGACTTTGTTTGAGGCGACGCGTTTCCCGTCGCTGACGGCTTTGGTGGGTACCATGTCCGAGGGAGGGCTTTACGCAGCCGCTGCCTTACTCCAAAATTGCCTTGATACGGCGGATGCCGGCCGAGGAGGATTGCTCCTTCACGATGCGGAAATGTCCCAAAACGCCCGTGTGCTCCACATGCGGCCCGCCGCACATCTCCTTGGAGAAATCTCCGATGGAATACGTCTTGACGATGTCGCCGTACTTGCTGTCGAACACGCCCACAAAGTGCTCCGCGCGCGCCTCCTCGAGGCTCATCTCCTTAAAGACGACGGGGATGTCCTCCCCGATCTTCTCGTTGACGAGATCCTCCACTTGCTTGATCTCCGCGGGCGTCATGGCGCGGTCGAAGTTAAAGTCGAAACGCATGCGCTCGTCGTTGATGTTGGAGCCCTTCTGGTTGCAGTCGGGGGAGAGCACCCTCTTGAGCGCCGCATTCAAAAGGTGGGTGGCGGTGTGGTATCTGACGGCCATATCCGAGTGCGATTCGAGTCCGCCCTTGGCCTCGCCCTTCGCGATGACGCGGCTCTTCTCCTGGTGTTCCTTGAAGGCGGCTTCGAAGCCCGCGCGGTCGACGGTGAGCCCCTTCTCCGCGGCAAGCTCCTCGGTGAGTTCGAGGGGGAAACCGAAGGTATCATAGAGACGGAAGGCCTGTTTGCCGCCGATGACCGTCTCCTCAACATATGCGGGGTCCTGCTTCTTCATGAATTCGTTCTTGCGCGCGATGCCCGCGATGCACTTGTCGAACTCCCTCATCCCCGTGACGAGAGTGGCCTCGAAGCGGTCTGCCTCCTTTCCGATCTCGTCGAGGATGTAGTCCTGCTTTTCGACGAGCAGGGGGTAGGCCTCGTTGTAGACCTCGTTGATATAGATCTTGGCGACCTCGCGCATGGCCGAGGAGGGAATGCCGAGCTGGCGGCAGTAGCGGATGGCCCTGCGCATGATGCGGCGAAGGATATACCCCGCGCCCACGTTGGAGGGAAGGATGCCCTGCACGTCGCCGATGAGCATGACCGTCGTGCGGGTGTGGTCGGCGATGATGCGCATGGCGCGCTGTGCCTCTCCCCCATCTGCATACTTCTTGCCCGAGAGCTCCTCGAGCTTGGCCAGCACGCCCGTGAAGAGGTCGGTGAGGTAGGCGTCCGAGAGGCCGTTCAAAAAGAGCAGCATGCGGTCGAAGCCGAAGCCCGTGTCCACGTTCTTGCTCGTGAGGGGCTCGTAGCCGTCTGCCGTCTTCTTATACTGCATGTAGACGTCGTTGCCGATCTCCACGTAGTCGTCGGGGAAGACGGGGTCTTTCTTTGCGGGGTCGAGGGGATAGAACCACTCGTTGTCGGGGCCGCAGGGGGTGCCCACGGTGCCCTCGAGCTCCCACCAATTGTCCTCCTTGGGGAGGTAGAAGACGTGCTCGGGCCTGATGCCGAGGCCGATGAGAAGTTCGGCCGTCTCGCTGTCGCGGGGGACGGAGGCGTTGCCCTCGAAGACGGTGGTGCACAGCTTGTCCCTGTCGAGACCGAAGACGCTTGTGAGCAGTTCGAAAGTCCACGCCGTCTTCTCTTTTTTGAAGTAGTCGCCGAGCGACCAATTGCCCATCATCTCGAAGAAGGTGAAGTGGGAGGCGTCGCCGACGCTGTCGATGTCCACCGTGCGCATACAGCCCTGCACGTTGCACAGCCGCTTGCCCGCGGGGTGCGGCTTGCCCAAGAGATAGGGCATGAGGGGCTGCATACCCGCGACGTTGAACATGACGCCCGTCGTACCGTCTCCGATGAGGGACACGGCGCCGATGTCGGTGTGGCCCTTGCTCTTGTAGAAATCCAGCCATTTTTGTCTGAGTTCTTTGCCTGTGATCTTCATGATTTATGCTCCGTTTATGAATTATTTACTTTGTGAATATTATTTGAGGATGAGCGCAAGACCTCATCCGAGGGTACCATGTCTGCGATCGAGCCCGCGCGAGCGGACCTTGGCGCCCCTGTAAGGGGAGCTCCACCGATGTCCTTTCGGCGGTGAGGGGTTTTGATTGACGATGAGGCTCAACCCGAGCGTCATTCTGAGCCGCATTGGCTTGGATGAGAGCGAACTGCCCATCCGCGAAGAATCTTACTACGACCAAGCCCGTGTGAGCGATAATCGGACTTCGTACTTCGGGATCCTTCGGGGACAGCCATGTTGGACTGCGTATCATCATTACGGCTCAGGATGACGCGCTTACCACAACATGGACTTCGTACCTCGGGATCCTTCGGAGACAGCCGTCGCGGACTGCGTATCATCATTACGCCTCAGGATGACGCGCTTACCACCACCACGGACTCCGTACTTCGGGATCCTTCGGGGACAGCCGTGTCGGACTTCGTATCATCGTTACGGCTCAGGATGACGCGCTTACCACAACATGGACTTCGTACCTCGGGATCCTTCGGAGACAGCCGGCACAGACTTCGTATCATCGTTACGGCTCAGGATGACGCGCTTACCACAACATGGACTTCGTTTGAGCGAACCCTTGGCGCCCCTGTAAGGGGAGCTCCACCGATGCCCTTTCGGCGGTGACCGATTGAGGTTTCTATTTGTGCTACTAAAATCGACACGAGCGCCCCGCGCGAAGTAGGGGTTTTACGCACATAGAACCAAGGAGCAGAAACCCTTTCGGCGCACAAGGACAGTGCGCCACTTTCCCTTACAGGGACAGCAAGAGGGCTGTTATGCTTACCACCACGATAATGCGGTGATGCTTCGACTAACGCTCAGCATGACGTGATTATAGCGCATGGGCTGTTTCCCAAACAAGGACTTCGTTTGTGGGTACCATGTCCGCGAACAACCCGTCTGAAGGCACGATGAGCTGCCTTTCTCAGATCTTGCTGAGCGTGTAGCCGTCTTTGGAATCCTTGACGGCGTAGCCCATTTCTTTGAGCTGCTCGCGGAGAAGGTCGCTCTTCGCCCAGTCCTTGGCCGCACGCGCCGCACGGCGTTCCTCCGCCACCGCCCGCACCTCCGCGGGGACCTCTTCCTCCACCGCATACTGTGCAAGATATTCCTTGGCGTTCTTCTGCAAAATGCCGAGCAGGCCGTAGGTCTTCCGCAGCTGGTTGACGATCCGCCGCGCAGCAGCGTCTCCCGCAGCGAGCAGTTTTCCCGCCTCCTTGAAGTAGCCGAAGAGGTCGGAGAGCGCGAGCGCCGCATTGAAATCGTCGCTCATCGCGGCGTCGAACTTGGCGTCGATCTCGGGCATGCCCCCCTCCTCCGCGGGGAAAGCCGTCTCGATCTTGTCGATCAGGGTATAGAACCGCACGAGATGCGCCTCGGCGTCGGGGAAGAGGTTGTCCGTGATATTGAGGTCGCTCCTGTAATTGGTCGAGAGCAGAGCGAGCTTTAAGGCCTCGTCGGAATACTTCGCGAGCACGTCCTCCATGAGCAGGACATTCCCGAGCGACTTGGACATCTTCTGCCCGTTCACCTTGATGAGCCCGTTGTGCATCCAATAGTTGGCGAACGTCTTGCCCGTGAGCGCCTCGGACTGCGCGATCTCGTTCTCATGGTGGGGAAAGATGAGGTCGCGGCCGCCGCCGTGGATGTCGATCCTGTCGCCAAAGGCCGCACGGTTCATCGCCGAGCACTCGATATGCCAGCCCGGCCTGCCCTTCCCCCAAGGGGACTCCCAGAAGATCTCCCCGGGCTTGGCCGCCTTCCACAGGGCGAAGTCGTAGGCGTTCTTCTTGCAGCCGTCGTTCTCCACGCGCACGCCGTCGAGCATCTCCTCCTTGCTCCTGCCCGAAAGGCACCCGTAAGCGGGGAAGCTATCGACGTCAAAATACACGTCTCCGTTGCCCCCTTCGTAGGCATGCCCCCCTCGGATGAGGTCTTGGATGAAGGAAATGATGTCGCCGATGTGCTCGGTCGCTTTCAGCCAAAGGGTGGGTTCGCCGATGTTCGCCTTGGCCATGACGGCGTCGATCTTTTTTATCATCATGCGCGCGTATTCGTCGGCGGGGATGCCCGTCTCGATGCTCTTTGCGATGATCTTGTCGTCAACGTCGGTATAATTGCGGGCGTAAGTCACCTGATAGCCCTGTTTTTCGAGAAATTTGCGGAAGACGTCATAGACGAGCGCTTGAAAGCCGTGCCCGATGTGGGCCTCGCCCGAGACGGTGATGCCGCAGGCGTACATCTTGACTTTGCCCTCCTCCAAGGGGACGAATTCTTCCTTTCTCCGTGTGCGTGAATTGTAGATTTTCATAGCCTTACCTCAGACATGGTGCCCTCATTTTTCGTCTTTCAATTGTTTTAGCTCGTCTTCGAGGGCAAAGACGCGCTCGCGCAGGGCACACAGTTCTTTTAAGACCGGGTCCTCCTTCTCGGGGATGAGCGTCTGCGTTTTCTCGCCGCCGATGCGCACGACGCGACCCGGGACGCCGACGACGGTGGCATAGGGCGGGACCTCTTTCAAAACGACAGCCCCTGCGCCGATGCGGGCGCCTTCGCCCACGGTGAATCCCCCGAGCACCTTGGCGCCGCACGAGATGACGGCGTTTTTCTTGACCGTCGGGTGCCGCTTGCCCTTCTCCTTGCCCGTGCCGCCCAACGTCACGCCCTGGTAGATGACGACACCCTCCTCCACTACGGCCGTCTCGCCGATGACGACGCCCGCGCCGTGGTCGATGAAGACGCCCGGAGCGATCTCCGCGGCAGGGTGGATCTCGATGCCCGTACGGAATTTTGCCCATTCGGACATCTTGCGGGCGAGCACCTTGAAGTGCAGTTTGGTATACAAAAAGTGCGCGCGGCGGTGCCAGATGAGGGCGCGGATGCCCCCGTAGGTAAAATAGACCTCGAAACGGCTGCGGGCCGCGGGGTCGTTTTTCATGGCGGCGTCGATGTCCGCGCGAAGTTTCCGAAAGAACATGGGGCCTCCCCTATACCGTATGCGCGTTCTCCCGTGCGATGGGAAGGTTTTCGATGTGATACTCTGCAAGACAGGCGTCCCGCATCTCGGGGTTGAAGATCTTCCGCACGATGAGATATTCCGCCACGACGTCGCGCACGGAGGTGCGGTCGAGCGTGAAGCCGCAACTCTCGAGCAGGGCGAGGGCGTCCTCCTCCTGCATGCGGGCGACGATGGCGAGCGCTAAGACGGTGTTCTTCTCGGGATACAATTTTCCCTTCACGATCCCCTGCCAAAAGCGCGGCTCGACGGAGAGCTTTTTCCCTGCCGATTCCGCCGTCTCATTCGCCCGCGCCAGCGCCCCGGGGAGCAAGTCGCAAAAACTGCCCTTCTTTCCCTTGAAGAGGGTGTGAAGGCGCTCTTTCAGCTTGGGGAAGCGGAAGGAAAAGGTGAAATCCGTGTCCGCAAGCCCTGCCTTGAAGCGCGCGAGCAGAACTTCGGGCTCGCTCTGAAATTTCAGCCGCATGCAGGAGGGATCGCGGCGTGCGATGTTCCCGTCCCGCGCGACATAGAGCACCTCGGGCATGACGTAACCCTCGATGGCGGTGATGCGGACATAATCGGAATACTGGGCGCAGAAATACTCGTCGAGCCCCTGTATATAACCTGTTGCTTCCATGCCGATATTGTACCATTCCTCAGGCGAAAACGCAACCGATTTATTCCGTTTCGCTAAATTTCTTTCTTGCCAAATGCAAACGGCGGCGCCCTTCTCCCCCCGCGCCAATGCCCGTCATGCCTCACGCGGAGAGCCCGATGCCCGCCCGGGGAGGAGCTGCGGCATACACGGAGGGGGAACTATGCCCGCGATCCGTCCTTTTTTTGTAAGAAATTTTCGTTACATTTCATCAATTGTTGAACAATTACCGAAATTATCAAAAATTCTCTGCAATTTTTTGGAAAAATTATGTGAAATCGCTTGCATGATTTGAAATTTCGTGTTAGAATATTTCAAAGACTTAAAAAGGAGAGTGTCACTTAATATGAAGCGGGACCGCGTAGAAGAAATTGCAGAACTCCTCGACAAACGGGGTAAATTGACTCTTGAACAGCTCGACGACTACTTTCCCCACGTCTCTCAGATGACGTTGCGCCGTGACCTCTATCAGCTCGAACAGGAGGGGCGCATCATCCGCGTGCGCGGCGGGGCCATGTCTGTGAAAGAGGTCCAGAAGGTCTCGGGCGAGCCCTATACAAAGAAGACCGCCATCCATACCGACGAAAAGATCAAGATCGCACAGAAGGCCGCGCGCCTCATCGACGAGAACACGTCGCTCTTCGTTGACGGGGGGACGACGTCGCTCTATCTCGCCAAGGAGATGCCCGACATCAACATCCACGTCTTCACGAACGGGCTCGCGGTCGCCATTGAGATCGCGCAGAAGAAGAACGTGCACCTCACCGTGCTCGGCGGGCAGGTCATGAAAGACAATCTCTCCACGGCCTCCCCCGTCGCAAAGTCGTATTTCGACAACACCAACTTCGAGCTCGCCATCATCTCGGCCTCGGCCTTTACGCCCGAGAACGGGTTCTCCTGCGCCTCGCAGGTGGAGGCGGACCTGCTCAAAATGACGAGGAGAAAGGCCAAGTCGCTCTACATGATGCTCGACAGCTCCAAGATCGGCAAGATCATGCCGTATACTTTCGCGCGGCTCGAAGACATCGACGTGCTCATCACCGACGACAACTTCCCGCAAGAGCTCAAAGATAAGTTCACGGCAAGAAATATCGTCGTTATGTGACCTCCCGCGCCCGACCGCGCGAGACGGAAAAACGTAATATAATGAAAATGCGGGGCATGTCTTTCGGACATGCCCAGTTCGTTTTGCGTGGTTGTTTGTATGATTGTGGGAAACGCGTCATCCTGAGCCGTCATGACGATACGAAGTCCAACGCGGCTGTCCCCGAAGGACCCCGAAGAACGAAGTCCGACTGCTTGAGAAACAGACCATGCGTTCTAATCACGTCATGCTGAGCGTTAGTCGAAGCATCAACCGCATTTTAAGACTAAGGTGACCCTTCAACTACGTTACTTCGCGCGAGGCGCTCGTGTCGATTTTAGTAGCACAAATAGAAACCTCAATCGGTCAGGGTGACGTTATTTGGAATGCCTTATTCGCTCACACGGGCTTGGTCGTAGTAAGATTCTTCGCGGATGGGCAGTTCGCTCTAATCCAACCGTTACGGCTTAGAATGACGCTCGGGTTGGGCTTGTGCGGACAGAATGACGCTTCGATTGGGCCGTTTCGGCTACTTCGCGCTATGCGCTCGTGTCGACCTTAGTAGCACAATCAGAAGCCTCGGTCGGACAGAATGACGCTTCGATTGAGCTTGGTCGCCACCCCACCCCCCTACCCCCCCTCCCATGGAGGGGGCACGCTCGCGATGGACCTGTACTCTCCCCTTACAGGGGCGCCAAGGGTGGAGAGCGGGGGCGGCTTAACCCTGCGAGACGAGGAAGGCCTTGAGGTCGTCGGGGAGAGTCACCGTCGTCGTGCCGTGATCGGTATACGTCTCCCTGCTGCGCGAATACATCACCATCGGCTCGCCCGCCGGCTGCGGGATCGTCATCGTGACTTCGCTGATCGCTTCACTCAGCTTGCCGTCCTTGTAGAGATAATCCGAGCGCACGTCGATCTGCATAAGCATTTGGCCGCCCGAGGCCTTGTACTGCGCATAGATCTCCTTGAGCGTGCTGAGGCCGTCGTTGTTCAGATATTCTTGAAGAAATTTGTCCTTCTTCTTCTCGTCGAGGGAGATCCCGTTCTCGGTGCGGACATAGTAGCTCCCGTCGAGGAAGGGGTTATTTTTCTCGAGCGCGAGGTCCATGGACGTCTCCATGTATTCTTTGAGGCTGGCGATCTTCCCCAAATTTCCCGCTATCCACGTACCGTCCGACTTCAGATAAGCCTCCACCTTGCCGTTGTTTTCCACCACATACACCTCGTCATACATCTTGCCGAGGCTCTCTTGGGAGCCTTCGTCATAGCCGGGGATGACGGTCTTTAAGGAGTTATGCGCATACATCGAGGTGTCCGCGCACCACGTATGCAGCGTCCGCGTCATCTCCATGCCCGGCGCGAGCGAGACCGCGGATGTCGAGACCGCCGTCACGTTGAGAAGGTCACGGAGCATGGTCACAGACTTGAAATACTCCCGCGGGACGCTCTCCCCGACCTGCGGGGGCGTGACGCAGTAGTGATACCCGTCTCCGTCCGCGAGAAGCACGACGCTGTGCCGCTCCTGCCCGTCCTCGGTGGCCGCGAGGGCAGTCGCCTCCCCGGGGATGGCGGAGGTGTAGGTGACATACCCCTTTTCGCCCGCCGTGTAGCTGCCAAAGCCCGCAAGCTCCTCCGCGGTGAGGTCTGCGGTCTTCTCATAGGAGACGAAGGAGATCTCGGCCGCCGTGCCGCTCAGCTCGCCCTCCGCAAACTGCTTGGCCGCAGCTTCCTTGTTTGGAAAGGTCTCCGAGACGGTGCTCGGAATGTTCTCCTCCGAGAGGATGGTGAAGTTCTCGGCCGTGCCCTTATCGGGGCCGTTCAAATTAGGCAATTCCAGCGAGCAGGCAGAAAAGGAGCATACCATGCCCGCGGTCAAGGCGACGGAAATCAATTTTCTGAATACTTTCTTCATGGTTTCCTCCTCAGCGGGGATAGCGCGGAGGCTGGGGGTATTGGGGCGGATACTGAGGCGGATACTGCTGGTAGCCGCCGCCCATGGCGCGCGCGATCTCCTCTGCCTGCGCCTTTCTCGCCTCTGCCGCATGGCGCTCGACGGCCTCCGTCACCGCGTCCTTGAAGTCCTGCGCATTGCGGATACCCACGAACATCTTCCGCGTCTTGGAATAGTGCATGTCTGCCGACCCCACGCTCATGACGCTCAGCTGGGCATAGCGGAACAAATTCCCGAAAATACCCGCCTTGATCTCGACGTGGTCGATCTTGTCGATGGGGTAGTCCATGGAGTGGATGCGCAGGATGCCCGCCTTGCCGACGACGCGCTTATTGGTGAGCGCCAGCGAGAACGAGAAGAACCTGCAGAGCCGCACGAGGAAGGGCAACAGCCCGATGAGGAAGAAGAGGATCCACAAGACGACCGTAAGGCTCTTTCCGATCGCGGCAATGCTTTCATCGGCCTCTTGCGCGCCGGCCGAGCCCGACGAGATCCCCATGTTGCGGTCGTATCTCTCTCCGAGCTCGATCCTGCAATATTTTTCGATGACCCCCGAGATCTCCTCAAAGTTCGAGACCCGCAGGCTCGAATTGCCGGAGGCATCCATCATCAAGTTCCACGCCATGACCATGTTCGACTTTTCTTCCGCCGTCGTCGTCTCATCCGCTTGGAATCCCTCCTCCAACTCAGTGACCGCGCTCTCTAAATTTTCCTCGATGTAGAGGCTTCTCGGGTCGCTGATCCTGCTCACGAAAGTCTGACCCACGATAGCGAGAACGAACAACAGCACGAAAAAGATGAACGGCATCACGAGATACAACGGATTCTTCTTCGCCTTCAACACGATCTGTTCGCCGCGGGAAAGGTGTTTTTCTACATAGCTCATTTTCTTTCTCCTTGTATGAATTCTGAGTATTTTTATACTCTATACCTGCTATTATATGAGTATTATTTTGCTTTGTCAAGTAATTTTAAGTAAAATTTTTATAATAGTGGAAAAACTTAGAGAAAAAAGATGCTATCGTTCGGAGAGGTGAGATGACAAAAATCAAAACTTTGCGGAAAGACCACAAGCTCAGCCAGCGCGCGCTCGCCGAGCAGATCGGATGCAGCCAGAAGTCCGTCGACTGCTGGGAGAGGGGCGTCAGCGAGCCCACGGCGGGGTTCATCGTCGCCCTCGCCGACTACTTTGCCTGCTCCGCCGATTACCTCTTAGACAGGGAGGACGACTTCGGCCACGTCCACGTCGATTTTCCCGCCGACCCGCAGTTGCAGGCGCTCGTAACTTTCTATCTGTCGCTCGACGATGAGGGCCGCAAATCCCTCCTGTCTTATGCGAAATTCTTGAAAGACGCACCGTCACGGTAATATAAAAGAATGAAAATAAGGGGTATGTCTCTTGGACATGCCCCTTTCGTTTTGCGTGAATGTGCTTATTTCTGTGCCGAAGTGTTTTCCGCTTCTTTCTTCTTTTTGCGGGAGACGGAGAAGCTCTCCTTGCGCGCGGTGAGCTCTTCCTTGAACTCAGAGAGCGACTTGAAGGGGAAGGCAAAACTCACCTTGCTCTTGTGTTCTTCGGTGCGTTCGCGCACGGCCTCTTTGAGTTTCTCGAAGTGGACGACGACGTCGTGCTCCTTTGCAAACTTGCGGATGCGCGCGGAGACGTTCAAAGAGTGCCCGAGGTCCACGAAGAACACGCCGAAGAAGATGCCCACCACGAAGGCGAACTCGATGTGGCCCGTGAACCACGTCACCGCCTCGATGACGGGCGCGTCGATCACGAAGTAGAAGAAGACGCCCACGAGCAGCCAAAACAGCGAGAACAGCGGGCAGATGATGCCCTGTATGTTGCCCCAACGGTTGGAGTAATCCCACAGCTTGATGCCCATCCCCTTGATGAAAATGAGGCCCGCGATATACTCGATGAGCGTCATCGCGACGCCCATGATGAGGATGATGATGACGGCGTCGAGCCATACCATGCCCGTGTTGATGGGGATGAGAGAGATGCCGAACAGCCCGACGACGCCGAACCCGTAGAGGGGAAGATAGGGCCCCGTAAGAAAGCCCGGGTTTATCCACTTCTTGGCCGAAAAGAAGCGGCGGAACAATACCTCGATGCACCAGCCGAGGACGCTCCCGATGAAGAAGAGAAAGCAAGCAACGAGAAAATAGTCGATAAATCCCATAAGAACTCCTTGGTAAAAGCTCCTTCGCGCTCAGGCAAAGAGGTTTTCCAGCCCGCACAGGTGCAGGAGGTTGAAGTTTTCAAAGACCACCACGCAGACGAGCGAGACGGTAGACATGATCTTGATGAGGATGTCGAGAGAGGGGCCGACGGTGTCCTTCAAGGGATCGCCCACGGTGTCGCCCACGACGGCCGCGTCGTGCACGCTGTCGTAGCCCTCTTCCCCCTTTCTGACGCCTTCCACGCCGCCTTTTTCGATGAACTTCTTGGCATTGTCCCACGCGCCGCCCGCGTTGCCCGTGTAGATCGCGAGCATGATGGCCGAGAGCGTCGCACCGATGAGGATGCCGCCCACGAAGCCCGGCCCGAAGACGAACCCGCACACGACGGGGATGGCGATGGCGACGATCGAGGGCACGATCATCTGCTTCAAGGCGCCCTGCGAGGAAATGGTGACGCACTTGGTGGAATCGGGGTCCTCCTCGCCCGTCAGAATCTTGGGATTTTCACGGAATTGGCGGCGCACTTCCTCCACCATCTGCTCGGCCGCCTTGGCAACGGCCTTGATGAGCATGCCCGAGAAGAGGAAGGGGATGGCCGCGCCCACGATGGCCCCGACGATGATGTCGCCGCGGATGATGTTCAGAACAAGCCCGAGCCCGTCTTGCAGGAAAGTGTCTGCCGCCGCGTATAAGTAGCTCGACATCATGGACATGGTAGCCAGTGCCGCGCTCCCGATGGCAAATCCCTTGCCGATCGCCGCCGTCGTATTGCCGACGGAATCCAGCGTATCCGTGATGTCGCGCACTTCCTCGTCGAGCATGCTCATCTCCGCGATGCCGCCCGCGTTGTCGGAAATGGGGCCGTAAGTATCGACGGAGACGGTCGCCGCAACGAAGGAGAGCATGCCCATGGCGCCGCACCCGACGCCGTACATGCCGCCGATCGCATAGCACGCAAAGATGGCGACGCCGAGGACGACGACGGGGAGCATGGTGGAGATCATGCCCGTAGCCATGCCCTGCGTGATGGTCAGCGCGGGGCCTTCCTTGCTCGCGCGCGCGATACCCTTGGTGGGGTTATGGTCGTAGCTCGTGTAGTATTCCGAGATGATGCCGATGACGATGCCCGCGATGATGCCGACGGCAGCCGCCACCCACGGGGACACGACGCCGAGGTTGAGCCCCGCCGCACCGAGTGCCGCCGCGCTCTCCCCGCCGAAGAGGAAGACGGCAAGCAGACACCCGCCGACGACGGTCACCCCCGCCGAGATCCATGTGGCGAGATTGAGCTCCATGTGGGGGTTATCCGAGAGGTTGGGCTTCAAGAGGGGGTAAGAGATGCCCGCGGCGCACCCGATGAGCCCGATGCCCGCAAAGATCAGCGGGAAGAGGATCATCTTCTGCAAGAGGGAGACGCCGATGGAGAGATATGCCCCCGCGGTGTTGTTGAAGAGTTCGAGGGCGAGGATGACGGTGGACATGATCGCGCCCACATAGCTCTCGAGAAGATCTGCCCCGAGACCTGCGACGTCGCCCACATTGTCGCCCACGTTGTCTGCGATGGTGGCGGGGTTGCGGGGGTCGTCTTCGGGGATGTGCACCTCCGTCTTGCCGACGAGATCGGCACCCATGTCCGCGGCCTTGGTGTAGATACCGCCGCCCACACGGTTGAAGAGGGCGATGATGGAACAGCCGAGCGCATACCCCGAAAGGATGATGGAGAGGTTATACGACTGCTGTGTGATGGGATTGACGTGCTCCGCGATCTCCCCCGCCTCGGTGAGGGTGAGCATGCCGCCCGCCCAGCCGAAGAGACAGTAGACGAGGATGGCGCCGAGCAGGGCAAACCCCGCGACGCACAGCCCCATGACCGAACCGCCGCGGAAGGCCACTTTGAGCGTCTTGCCGATGTTGCGCGTCTCGTTGGCGGCATTGGTGACGCGCACGTTGGCGTAGGTGGCGATCTTCATGCCGATAAACCCCGCCGTGGCCGACATGACGGCGCCGATCACAAACGCGACGCCCGCTTCCCACGCGATAAAGAGTGCCAAAATGACAGCGACGGCCGCACCGATGATGGCGACGATCTTGTATTCATAGAAAATAAACGCATTTGCGCCCTCGCGGATCTTGGCCGCGATGTGTTGCATGCGCTCGTTGCCCTCTTTGAGCTTCTTCGTGAGGAAGAAGTTGAGTGCGGCATACCCAAGCCCGAGCACCACCGCGAACATGACGATGATGGTCAGAAGATTGAGGCCGAGCGCGCTCCGCTCAAAGACGGGAGGGATCACATCCAAGAGATCCATATTCTCCTCCTTATTTTGGTTATTTAGGAAACTTGACTATATTATATCACGCGCGCGGGCGTTTGTCCATGCTTCCCGGGATTCTTTTGCGCCCTTTTGTGAAATTTTCTCTTTGAGGAAAACAGCACCGCATACGGGGGGAGGGTGACACGGCCCCGCCGTGACGGATGGGGGTACGAAGTCCGCGGTCTGATAAACTGTCATACCGAACGCGGCGCCCTTGCCGCGTGAGCGTATCCCCTCAAACGAAGTCCGCGGTGGCGGGAAGCGACGCCCCCTTGCTGTCCCTGTAAGGTCGCAAAACGCGTTCTCGCACATCAGCACAGTGTGCTGTGGGCGGCGTTTTGCGGTGAGTGAGCGCATCGGAAGGCGCGAACGGTGACCGAGGGCAGGACTCTACCTGCCCGAGACAGTGGCGCACTGCCCTTGTGCGCCGAAAGGGTTTCTCCTCCTCATCCGCCCTCATCCGCCCCTTACGGGGCACCTTCCCCGGAAGGGAAGGCAAGGAGACGCTCAAACGAAGTCCGCGGTGTGGTAGCGCGTCATCCTGAGCCGTAATGATGATACGAAGTCCGACGCGGCTGTCCCCGAAGGATCCCGAAGAACGAAGTCTGACTGCTTGGGAAAGAGACCCTGTGTTCTAAATACGTCACCCTGAACGTAGTTGAAGGGTCACCGCAGTCTTATTATAATAAGGTGATGCTTCGACACAGCTCAGCATGACGTTATTTAGAATGCTTTGTTCGTTCACATGAGCTCCACCTCAGACATGGTACCCTCTGATGAGGTCTGCAATAGGGTAAGCGCGGCAGTTTGACCCTGCGCCGTGCTCAGTAATCCGCGAGGCCGAGGATGTAATCGGCGCGCACATCGAGTGCCGCACAGAGCTTTGCAAAGGTGTCGAGCGCGGGAAATATGTCCTGCTTCATGTACTTGGATACCGTTTGTGCCGAAACGCCGATCCGCTTGGCAAGCTCCTTTTGCTGCACACCGCTCCGCGAAATACTCTCCCGCAAACGGCGCTGAATGTCTTTCAGTTCCATTCTACTTTCCCCCTTGAAAAAATTTCTAAAAAAAATATCGCACAATGTGCGATTTTTTGCTTGACAATCGTACATTATGCGATTATAATATAGACAAGCTGTCGGTCCTCCATAACCGGCGGCGGTAAATCGGATAAATAGTTTGTCTTTCCCCAAAAGTCGTCAATTTCCCGGTTTACCCTTTGCGCGCACGCTCATCCGTGCGCGCATTGTGTTTTTTGTTGCATAAGCTTGAAAAAGTTTTCCTACGATACTTTGTAAATTTGGCTTTTTTCAAAAACCACAAGATATGGTAGACGATATAAAAAATAATCACTATATCTTGATATTTTTTGCTCAAATTATTTTTTACTTTGAAAAAACCGACGGAAACTTTATAATTTTTTCGGTTCCTCCAAAAGAAGTTGATATGTTTGTTTGGGATCGTTTCGCGCGCCGTTCCTTTTGATTATTCCCATTTCGATCAACCCCCGCAAGCGCTTTACGATTGTCGGCGTGCTTTTTCCGGTATACTGTTCGAGCTCCTGTCTTGTAACAGTCAACCTACCGGACATAAAGGCCACGATCGTTTTAGATAAATCATCCAATTCGCGCCATGTCATTGCCCCGATATTCTTGATAGCGGTATTGTGAGTTCGCAAGATGCGAACAACAATATTATTTTTTAGCACCAACTTCACCGACTGCTCGGTTTCGGTATACTGTGGCTCATCAAGGAAAAATTGTTCCATATCGGAATAGATCCTCTTAACACCTTCGTTGAGTTCCCTTACCCATCCGAAATCGGTAAGAACGCGGGCGATCCTCGGATTACGTGAATATCTTGTCTCGCGAATATTTTCGACTGTAACGAGGCTCGGAAGTCTACCGGGGCTCTGGATCTCAAGCCTATCGTCGAACATAACTACGGAAATATAGTTTCCACTCATGGAGTATTCACGGTGCGTGACTGCATTTACTATCCCCTCTAACCAAGCGAATTCCGGATATTCCGGTACGCTTTGGAATGTTCCCGTCTTAGGATTCAATGCAATGAATTCACGCAATTGGGAGGAAATAAACTCCTTTGCCTTCCCAATCAAGCGCAGGATCGGCAATTCAATGCTTTGATCTTTTACAATATTCATTTGCGAACCGAGATTTGCAGTTGTACCTTGATAGCGAACGAAGCGGATCCTGCAATTTGGATAAAATTGTGCGATATTGCGCGCAAATAACAACACAGCTGCATTTGTCAACCGTTTTTCTCCGTTTTTCTCCCGCAAAAACCCTCTTGCGCGCAACACTTGTTCATCGGCCATTCCCTCGGCATTGATATGCCGCTTATATTCGTCAAGAAGGTCTTTGTCCAGATCCTCTATCCGCGCATCGGCGTGCAGTTCATCCTCATACTGTCTCGCATTTTTACTGTACTCGAGATTTTTCAAATCATCGCCTTTGATTTCCCGCGTCTGATCTCCAATGCGAAGAAAGGTTGAGTTGTTGACCGTACGAATGATCCTGTCTGTACTCGGAAGAATATGGAGAAGCAAAACCCTGTCCGGCTGACCGTGCCGATTAGTTACTGCAAGCATTTCATCCCGACAATCCGGCATCGGGCAACAACAGTTTTTCGGCGCATTGATAAGCGCATTGATATGATCTTCTCCGCATTCGTTTAATCCCTCGATCTCCCGCGTTTTATCGCTAATGCCGATGACGATGGTCCCGCCCTCCGCATTGGCAAAACCGGATATGGTATGCGCGAGATCGTTCGCCTTGATTCGCGCAGATTTTCTTTCAAAATACTTATTTTCTTGCGCCGAAATTATAGACTCTGTCGTGATTCTTGGATTATATTCTGATCTTATCATATCTTTTCACCGCTTTTTAAAATTGCCGACAAGTCTTCCTTGCCGGCAACTTTTTTGTTACCAATTTTCACTTCTCGCAGTTCTGTTTGAGGGTTTCAAGGCTCTCGCGGAGTTCCTTGGGGAGACGGTCGCCGAACTGCTTGTAGTAGCCCTCGATCTCATCCGCCTCGGCGCTCCAGCGCTTCTTATCCACATACAGGATGCTCTCGAGCTTCTCCTCGGTGTAGTCGAGCCCCTCGAGGTCGATGTCCTTCGCATAGGGCACATAGCCGATTGCCGTCTCGCGGGCGCCGACTTTGCCGTCACAGCGCTTCAAGATCCACTCCAAAACGCGCATGTTGTCGCCGAAGCCCGGCCACAGGAACTCGCCGTTTTCATCCTGCCGGAACCAGTTGACGTTGAAGATCTTGGGCGGGTGCGCGATCTTCTTGCCCATCTCGATCCAATGCCCGAAGTAATCTGCCATGTGGTAGCCGCAGAAGGGCTTCATGGCCATGGGATCGTGGCGGAGCACACCCACTGCGCCCGTTGCGGCCGCCGTCGTCTCGGAGCTCATGATGGAACCCACGAACACGCCGTGGTCCCAATCGCGGGACTGATAGACGAGCGGGGTCGTCGTGGCCCGTCTGCCGCCGAAGATGATGGCATCGAGCGGGACGCCTTCCTTGGAGTTGAACGCGGGGGAGAGGCAGGGGCAACCGCTTGCAGGGGCCGTGAACCTCGAATTGGGGTGGGCCGCCTTCACGCCGCTCGCGGGCGTCCACGGGTTGCCGAGCCAATCGATGAGGTGCGCGGGAGCCTGCTTGGTGAGCCCTTCCCACCACACGGTGTTGTCGGCGGGGTCGATGGCGACGTTGGTGAAGATGGTGCCCTGTCTCGTTGCGGCGAGGGCGTTGGGGTTGGACTTCTCATTGGTGCCCGGGGCGACGCCGAAGAACCCGTTCTCGGGGTTGACCGCCCACAGCCGTCCGTCTTCGCCCACGCGGATCCATGCGATGTCGTCGCCCACGCATTCCACTTTATATCCCTTTTCGAGATAGTGCTTGGGCGGGATGAGCATGGCAAGATTGGTCTTGCCGCATGCGGACGGGAAGGCCGCCGCGAGATACTTCTTGCTGCCGTCGGGGAAGGTGACGCCCAAAATGAGCATGTGCTCGGCCATCCAGCCCTCCTGCTTTCCGAGGTAGGAGGCGATGCGGAGCGCGAAGCACTTCTTGCCGAGGAGCACGTTGCCGCCGTAAGCGGAGTTGACGGAGATGATGGTGTCGTCCTCGGGGAAGTGCATGATATAGCGCTTCTCGGGGTCGACGTCACACTTGCAGTGGAAGCCCTTGATGAAGTCTCCGTTCTCGCCGAGATAGTCGTAGCAGTCGAGCCCGACGCGGGTCATGATGGCCATGTTGAGGACGACGTAGATGGAGTCCGTGACCTCGATGCCGATCTTGGAAAAAGGCGAGCCGACAACGCCCATCGAATAGGGGATCACGTACATGGTACGGCCCTTCATCTTCCCGCGGGCGATCTCACGGCAGAGCGCATAGGCCTCTTGGGGATCCATCCAATAGTTGATGGGGCCTGCGTCCTCCTTGTTGCGGCAGCAGATGAAGGTGCGGTCCTCCACGCGGGCCACGTCGTTCTGCGCGGTGCGGTGGTAGTAGCACCCGGGGAGTTTTTCCTGGTTGAGTTTGATCATCTCGCCCGTCTTCACGGCCTCTTCGCGGAGTGCCGCAAGCTGGGCCTCGCTCCCGTCGATCCAGACGATGCTGTCTGGTTGGGCGAGTTTGGCGCTCTCCTCCACAAAGGCGAGCACTTTCTTATTGTTGGTGAGTGGCATTTGGAACCTCCTGAAATTACCTTTCCTTTCCCTTTTATTATACCACATTTTGCCGCAAATGTAAACAAAATCCACGCAAAATTTGCGTGGACGCGGAAAGCCCTGTTTCAGCTGTTTGACACAGTGACGTATTCGCCCGTGTCGGCGGATTGGAAGACGACGTAGAACCCTACCATGTCCGAAAGAGGGCCTTCGGGAACGAATTGGCAGTGCTCTTTCATCTCGGCGGGAGGGTCGCCGTTTGCCTCGACGGCCACGCACAGATAGCGCGGCAGGCCGCCCTCGTAGACGATGCCGAGCAGGGCCCCGCCCTCCGCCTTCACCCACTCCGAACAGGGGAAGACGGCATTTAGCCGCGTGTCCCTTTCAAAGCGCGAAAAGGCCTCCGACAGCCGCCCGCGGACGGTGTGGTAGTATGTAAGTCCGCCCGCTGCGAGACGGAACGGATGTACAGCTTCTCCATCCGCGCAAGCCGAAGCCCCTGTTTCTGCCTGTATTGCCGCTCCTGCACCTGCATCCTGAGCCTGCCCATCGTCATGTACCGCGCGCTCGCGGTAGAAGTTCTCCGTGGCGATGGCTTCGTCGTCATATTTTTCTCCCTCGCGAAAGGGCTCTTCGGGCAGAGGGGGGACGGGTGCGCGGGGGACATTGTTGGGCGAAAATGTCGGCAGCTCGGTGGGAGGTAAGGGCATGGGTGCCTTCTTTTTCCTCTCCGTCTTCTCACGGGCGAGAAATTCCGCGAGCAGGGGCTCATACGCGGAGGGGGCCGTTCCGCAGCTTCCGAAGGCGACGGGGGAGGCTTCCCCGCCCCGCACGAAGAGGAGCAGGACCGCGATTCCCGCCTTGACGGAGGGAGCGGTGAGCTTGTAGTCCGAACGGCCGTCGAGATCGAGCACATACAGCCCGCCGGCGATCCACAGGGCAATGGCGTAGTGCCCCTCCTTGACGGGAGCGATGCCGAGCATCCGCGGCATGACCGTCACTTCCTCCCCGAGCCGTTCGCAGTAGACGGCCCCCGAAAGCGCACTGCCGTCTGCCGTGAACCCCCGCTTGATTTGTTTGAGTACACAGACACGCTTTTCAAATGGCATAAAAACTTCTCCTTCTTCCCCCGAGTATAGCAAAAAAGGAGAGAAAGAACTTGTCGGAAAAGGCAGGAATTTGTGGGATTTTGCAGAAAACGGCATACCCATGTCCGAAAGAGATCCTCACGGACGGGGTCAAAAGACCTTACCGCATTGCTATTTCCATCAGAAAAAAAGGAGCATAAGATAACCTTATCCTCCTCGTGTATTCGAGATCATCGCAACCGTTGATGATCTGCAACTACTGCTCTTAAAAGTCAAAGTCTTGGGCGGTGGGTTTCTCCACGGAGAGGGAGAGACAGCGGTCGGTATCGGCGAGCTTGGTCTCCTTGCCATCGGAAAGTTTGTAGATGTGGCGGCCGTCCGTATAATAGACGCCCTCGCGGCCGATGCAGAAATCGCACACGCCGCTCGCGAGCACCTCCTCCTTCTCCCCGAGTTTTACGAGTTTCCAGCTCGCGGGGATGAACCCGTAGGCGCGGTCCTTGAACTTCCTGTTGCGCTTCTCCTCCCTGGCGGCGTCGATGTATCTGCCGTCCACGAACAGCTTGCGCGCGTCCTGTTTTCTGCCGCTCGTGGGGTTATCGCCCGTACCCATGTCCGAGGAGAGGCTTGTTTTTCCGAAGATCACCGTGAATGCCTGCAAGAAGCCGAACAGCGCTTTGATAAGGCGGAAGGGGAAGAGTAGGATGTCGGCGAAAAGCGATCCCGCGCGCTCCTTTTCCGGCCTTCGGATACAGTAGAGCGCGCCGTCTGTCCCCACGCGGGGCTTGACGAACGAATTTTTCCCGTCTCCTTTGCGTTCGCTGAGGGCGAGGGTATCGGCGTCGAGCTCCATGAGAACGGCTGGCGCATACTTTCCCGAGAACCTTCCTTCTGCGGTACGGCCTGCTCCCGCGCTGTCGAAGAGCAAAACGTTCGGACGCACGGGATGGAAGACTGCGTTGGCGTCGCGCGCGTCTCCCTCGGTGTAAGTGACGAGCTCGCTTGTCGTCCCGTTGAGCACGCCGACTTGGGAGGTGACGTCATTGCCCCGTACCGTGACCGCGATCGAGGCTCCGCAAACGTCTACCGAGAGGATCTCGCGGTCGGAGGAAGAGAAGATGTGCTCCTCGCGCGCCTTGGGGTCCAAGGGCCGCCTGCACACGCCCGAAGAGCCGTTGACGGTGTAGGCATAGACCACCTTCCCGTCCTGCCATGCGACGCCGTTGACATAGGCGTCCACGCGCTCGGCAATGTTTTCCCCGTCGCCGCGGAAGCGGGCCCCTTCGCCCGAGACCTTCCACTCGTCGTTGCGGGCGCGCGTCTCCACGTACTCCCTGTAACGCGCGATCGCCTCGCTCCCATAATATACGATCCCCTGTTCCCCGATGACGCCGATCTTCTCGCCGTCTGCAAATGCGATCTTCTCCATGTTCTCCTCACAAATACCGTACTTCGATGCCCGCCTTCTCGGCGTATTTCACGGTGTAATAGGTGCCGCCCGTGTCCTTCCTGAGATAGGCCAAAACGAGGTCGGCCTTTTCCACCATCTGTTTGTCGCGCACGAGCTCCACGCCGCGGAAATAGTGCTTCCCGCAGACGTGCACGACGTCGCACTGCGTGATGAGTTTGCGGTAGAGTTCCCGCTCCTCTTCGGGGTAACGATCCTCCTGTTTTATGTAGGGAACGTAGGCCTCGATGCAGACATGGTATGCCTCTTTTCGCTCTACGAGGTAGGAAAGGGCATAGAGATCGAACCCGCGCGCCATGCCGCAGCAGAAGGTGGTATACCCCGCCTCGAGCAGTTCGTCGAGGGCTTTGCGGAGCGCTTCCCCGTCGAAATCTTCCGAAAGGTCGCGGTGCCCCGTGAGCGCACAGCGGAGCCCCTTTTTTGCCTTCATAGCGGCGACCTCCTCTCCGCACCGTGTCCGCGCGGATATTTTTGCGGCGTCTGGCGCACCTTTTTTGCCGCAAACAGCGTGCGCGTCCCCATGCCGCGGGGGAGCTCATAGGCGATCTCCTCCGTCTCTCCTCCCCCGAGAAGGCTGACGGCGCGCGCTCCCGTCTCCCGCTCGCTCGTGCCCTTGTAGGCGACAAAGATCCCCCCTTTTTTCACGAGGGGCAGGCAATACTCGGCAAGCGTGTCGAGGCGGGCCACGGCGCGTGCACAGACGGCGTCGTAGCTCTCGCGGCGGTCTGTCCTTGCGACATCCTCCGCGCGGGCACAGAGCACTTCCGCATGCAGGCCGAGCCTTTTTACGGCCTCCCCGAGAAAGGCGCACTTCTTGCCCGTGCTCTCGATGAGCGTGAAGGTGAGGTCCCCGCGCACGAGCATGAGCGGGACGGAGGGAAATCCCGCCCCCGAGCCCACTTCCGCAACGTGTGCCCCCGCGGGAAAGAGGTGCATGCCCGCGAGCGAATCGCAAAAATGCTTGACGTAGACCTCCTCTTCCTCTATAATGGAAGTGAGGTTGAATTTGGCGTTATATTCGCGCAGGAGGGCATAGAAGTCCCCGAAGCGGCCGCGCTGCTCCTCGATGCACGCACAGATCTTTGCAAAGTCCGGAATGGTCAGCATGTCTCCATTCTATCACATATGGATAAAAATAGCAAGTGTTTCCACATGTTTGCACATTGTGGAAAGAAGTGTGGAAAACCCTCCCGCCGCCCTTTTCTCCCCTTGCCCGGAAGAAGACGGGCCCGCGGCCTAAGGAAAAGTTATCCCCGTCTCCACACTTTCCCAAAGTGTTGTCCACGCGTTTTCCACACGGAAATTTCCCCTCGATTTTTTTGCAAACGGGGCAAATTTCTTGACCTTTTCCGCGATTTTCGCTATAATACGGGTGGAATGGAAAAGCGGGGAAATGTTATCCACATTTTCCACATCTCTATTACTACTATTATAAGATTTATTCTATAAGACCATCATCCCGCAAGGGGGTGGCCGAAGGAGCACGGAAATGAAATTTATCGCAGACGGTCTCACCCTGTCGGAAGCCGTGACGAAGGTCTCGAAGGCCTGCGCGGTGCGCACGACGTCCCCCATTTTGGAGTTCATCAAGCTCACGGCCACGCTCGACGGCGTGTCTCTTCTCGCCACCGACGGCGAACTCTCCATCCGCAAGATCATCCGGGCGGAGGTGCTCGAAGAGGGGGAGATCTGCGTTCCCGGCAAGCTCTTTGCCGACTTCTCCTCCAAGCTCACCGATGAAGAGATCTCCCTCTCCACGGGGGACAAGGGCGTGGAGCTCAAATACCGCGATTCCGTCTCCTATATGCAGGCGCTCCCTGCCGAAGATTTCCCCAAGATCGACCTCGAAGTTGGGGAAAATTCCTTCACCATGAAGGCGGCCGACCTCAAAAACATCATCGCCGAGACAGTCTTCTGCTGTGCACAGGACGATTCCCGTCCCATCCTCAAGGGATGCCTCTTGAAGTTCGGTGAAGTGCTCGAAGCAGTCGCCCTCGACGGGTACAGGCTGGCGGTCTCCGAGGCGCCCATCCTCTCCAAGAGCAGCGAGATGAGCATCGTCTGCCCCGCGCGCACGCTCACCGAGATCTCGCGCATGCTCGCCGACGGGGAGGAGATCACGCTGTATACGAGGAGCGGCATGCTCATGGCGGGGGCGGACGGACTCACCCTCGTCTCGCGCCTCTACCTCGGGGAATTCATCAAGAAGGAGAACGTCATCCCGGGGAGTTTTTCCACAGTCGTCACCGTAAACCGCGCCGAGCTCACGGCAAGTGCGGAGCGCGCCAACATCCTGAACCGCGGCGACAAGAACAACCTCGTCACGCTCGAGATCGCCGAGGGGGGCATGCGCATCTCGTCGATGTCCGACTACGGCAACGTCTCCGAGCCCGTCGGCTGCACGGTGAAGGGCAGGGACCTCACCATCTCCATGAACGCGAAATTCCTCCTCGACGCCCTCAAAGCGCTCACGGAGGAGCAGGCGGTGATGTCTTTCGGCGGGGCCGTTTCCCCCTTCATCCTGACCAATGTGGAAGACAAGCACTCCCTCTATCTGATTTTACCCGTCAGAAATGCGTCTTGAAAGTAAAATCGCTTGACGGGAAGACGGAAAACCCGTATAATCTAATAACACGAACATCAAGGAGCAAAAAATATGAAGAGAACGTATCAGCCCAAGAAGAGACAGAGAAGCAAGGTGCACGGCTTCCGCAAGAGAATGGCGTCTGCCGGCGGAAGAAAGGTCATCAAGAGAAGAAGAAACAAGGGCAGAAAGCACATCACCGCCTGAACGCATGAAGTATGCACGCCTGAAAAAGGCGAAGAGGATCACGGCCGTGCTGCGCGGAGGGAAGCGGGTCTACGCGGACACGCTTACTTTCGTATATGCTCCTTCCAAAGAGGTGGAGCTGGCCGTCTGCGTGGGGAAGAAATACGGCAAGAGCGTGGAGCGCAACAGGATCAAGCGGCTCCTCAGGGAGGCGTTCCGTGCGGCGCGCCCCATCAGGCCCGTCTCCGTCCTGCTCATCCCCAAGCCGTCGGCGGAGTACTCGTTTTCCGCCTTCAAGAGGGACATCGAAAAGATCGTCGGGAAGGAAAAGCTCGGTGCAGATCTCATTCCGTGAGCTGGTAGCGCGCAACGCAAAATATTTGCGCAAGAAGGTCTTCAAGCCCTTTTTGAAGGGGCTGTGCATCCGCATGATCGTCTTCTACCAGCGCCGCCTCTCCCACCACACATGCCTGTATAGCCCGACGTGCTCGGAGTATACCAAGCGGTGCATCAATAACTACGGCGTCATCATCGGCATCCTGCTCGGTGCATGGCGCATTCTGCGGTGCAATCCCTTCTCCAAGGGAGGGATCGACCCCGCGCCCGAGGTCTTTTGGAAGAAGATCTGGCTGGTGTGAGGCCGCATTGACAGACGATCTGCCGTCAAGGGCGGCAACCTTTTTTCAGTCGGTACTCTGTCCCAAGGAGATATATGGATTTTATCGGCATCACCCTGCTCGAACAGGGCTACAACATCGGATTGGATTGGCTCGGCATGTTTGCGCGCGTCATCATCGAGGGGGTCGGCATCGCAGGCCTCGGCATCATCGTGTTCACGCTCGTGCTCAAAGCCATCACCCTTCCCTTCGATATCTACCAGCGCTTCAAGATGCGCAAGCAGACCCTCATCATGCGCGACATGAAGGAGGACCTCGACAAACTGCAAAAGCAGTATGCCAACGACAAGACGATGTACAGCACCAAGATGATGGAGCTGTATAAGAAGAACGGCGTCAGCATGTTCGGGGCATGCCTTCCCATGATCCTCTCCATCGTCATCCTCATCGTCGCGTTCCAGGGCTTCAATGCCTATTCGCGCTATGCCAACCTCGAGAGCTTCGTCAACATGTCCAACGAATACAACGCCGCCATTTTGGAGGAGGGCGTCGTCGGCCCCAACTATGCCGCGACCATCCGCGAGCAGCACGAAGACCTCTCCGCATGGCTGTTCGCCAAGCCCTACCGCCTCACCCACGAGGGCGTGGAAGACGACGAATTTGTTCTATCTTTTGAAGACGGGCATACCATGTCCGAGGACGGCGTCGTCTATGAGATGTTCTACCACACCCACGAGGAGACGGTATTGAACGAGGACGGGACGCCGAAGAAGGACAGCGAGGGAAATGTCGTGACGACGCAGGTGCGCTCGCACTATATGCGCGTGCATGCGGAGGATGAGAGCCGCTACGTCGAATACATCTACAATCTCGACGCCGAGAGCATCCGCGAGGAATACCGGTTCGACAAGGACAAGCTGCTTTCGGACCCCGCCGCAAAGGCAGAGGTGGAGCGCATCGTCGAGGCGTCCAAGACGGCGCCCGAGGGCGAAGAGGCGGTACCCAAGTCCGAGGACACGGCGTGCACAGACTATGTCATCGGCATCGGCGCGGAGGCCGCGAAAGTGTGGTACGGCGCGAACATGCCCTCCTTCCTCTGGATCAAGAACGTGTGGTATCCCGACGTCTCCTACAACCACCCCGTCCCCGAATACAGCACCTTCCGTTCGCAGCTCGGCGGCTCGACGGTAGACATCCCGCGCGCAGACGGGACGGTGGAGCACAAAGAACTCAACATGGTGCTCAGCGAGCCCCTGTATAACAATCTGACCTCCCATTTGGAGGACGAAAAGAGCATGCCCAACGGGTATTTCATCCTCATCGTCCTCTCCATCGGCCTCATGGTGCTCTCGCAGTGGATCGCCATGCGGAGCAACAAAGAGAGCAACCAATACCAGACTGTCGACGGGCAGGGCGCCCGCACGCAGAAAGTCATGCTCGTCATGATGCCGCTCATCTATGCCATCTTCGCATTCATGTACAGCGCGGCATTCAGTATCTATATGACGGTGTCGAGCCTTCTCTCCCTCATCGTCACCCTCGTCACCAACCTCATCCTCAGCCGTATCTTCAAGAAGAAGGAGGAGGTCAAGATCCGGGAGCGCTACGGCAGAAAGCTGCAGTGGATGGAAGATAAGCAAGAGGGCAAGAAGGACGGCAAGAAATCAGACAAAAAACGGCGCAAATAAGCCGTGCGATAAGAGGTGAAAAGCATGGAATTTCAAGGCAAAACGTTAGAGGACGCCATCGAAGCGGGCCTCAAAAGTCTCGGCATCACCAGAGAGGACGCGGTGATCACCGTCCTCGAAGAGGGCAAAAAGGGCGGCCTGTTCGGGATCGGGCATGTGGACGCGAGAGTGGAAGTCGTCAAAAAACCCGAGGAAAAGCCCGTTGTACCCCAAGCGGAGGAAGGGCTGACGGACGGACAGCGCGCCGTGGCCTTTCTCACGGGCCTCTTCCCGCTCATCGGCTCGGACGCGGGATGCGAACTCGTGAGCGAGGACGACAAGATCCTCATCCGCCTCACGTCCGAAGGGGCGACCAAGGGCCTCATCGGGCGGCGCGGGGAGATCATCGACGCCATCCAGACGCTCGCGGGGGCCGTCGCCAACACGGGGAGAAAAGAATACACGCGCGTCGTCGTGGACTGCGGCAACTACCGTGAGGAGCGCGAGGAGACCTTGAAACGGCTCGCCGAGAAACTCGCGGCCAAGGCAGTGCGGCTTGGGAAGCGCGTCCGCCTCGAACCCATGAATCCCTACGAGCGCAGGATCATCCACTCCGCCCTCGTGGACAACGAAGAGGTCACCACCAAGAGCGAGGGAAAGGAACCGGCGCGGTACGTCGTCATCACCCCCAAGAACATGCGGCAAGACAAGCCGCGCGGCGGCAAGGGCGGCCGCGGGGAGAGATATGGCGGAAGAGGCGGCCGCGGCGGATACGACAAGCGCAACAACAACCGTGACCGCGGCGACCGCGAGCGCAAACCCTATCCCAAGCGCGAGCTGCCCTCCGAGGCGACCCCCGAGACGAGCGGCACGAGCTTTACGAGGAGCGGAACGCCGGGTTACAAGAAGGGCGGGTTCTCGGGCTTCTTCGGCACCTATCTCGGCAAAGCCGACGACGAGACCAACGAGACAACGAAAACGACCGAGCAGGTGCAGACGGAAAACCAAGGCACCATGCCCGGGGACGAGGAGTAAGTAACAGACAAAACAGCCCCGCGAAGGGGCTGTTTTTCATGTAGAAATGTAAGAAGGTCGCAAAAAAGCGGCTCCCGGCGGGAAAAACCGCGCTTCGGACGGGCCCAAAACGGCAGGATGACCTCATCGGGGCATACCATGTCCGAGGAAGACCCCTCTGTGAGGCCGCAAAGATGGTAAGAAAAAACGCGCACGGTGTGCGCGTTCTTTGCTAAAAGAGAGGTCAATTGTTCTCTTCGAGCCACTTCTTGGCGTTCGCCTTCGAATAGGACTTGATCGATTCCGTCGCATACTCGGATGCTTCGCCGCCATAGGTGTAGAGGAAGAAATCTCCCTCGGGCGTGCGGTACATGGTCATCTCATATCCGGCGGGATCGCCATAAGTTCCGACGGTCACCTTCTTGACGATCTCGGCGGTCTCGGTGTTAAAAGTCTTGGTTTTGGTCGTCTTGATCATTACTTTACCCTCCTTTTATTTCTATCGCCTTTATTTTATCTCTTTCCAAAAAATTCGTCAAGAAATCCTGCAAAATTTTTAAGAAAAGGCAGATATTGTAAATTTATTACACAATTTCGCGTGTCTTGTTAAATTCTTGTGCGTTGATAACACGTTCGCCCAAGCCGCCTCCCCGCGACGCCAACATTTGCAATCCGCCCCCGATGGTCTTGGCCATGGAATACACCATGTTCAGGCGCGTGAGGTTCAGAAGGGAGTAGGAAAAGGCGGATTTTTTGGCCACGATGCCGAGAATGGAGACATCGCCCACCTTGCCGAGCCGTTTATTCGCCCCCGACCCCGGCTTGAGCGGGCCGTCCACCACCTTGATGAGCCCGATGTCCGTTTCCTCCCCCACGGCGGCGTCCACCGCGATGATCTTGCTGCGGGGGTGTGTTTTGCGCAGAAAGGCGTCGATATTCTTGATCTCCTTCGCGGTCACGGGGGTCTTGAGGGTGCCGTAGACGTACCCGCCGAAGTCTGTCTCCCGCAGCATAGTGCCCGTGACGGGGCCCAAACTGTCGCCGATGGCAAGATCGCTTCCGATGCAGAGCACGACGGGAGGTGCCGCGCACGGGGAAAGAAGGCGGGAGAGCGCGAGAAAAATGCCCGTTTCGGCCAGCGTGTTGTAAAAATGAAAGGAAAATTCCATGGTCGCCTCGCAATTGTCTCGGTGAGTTTGGACCATCGGAAATATTTTTATAACATTTTTCCGAAAAGGGAATGACTTTTTCACAAAACGGTGATATAATAGATACACAATTTCTTATCGGAGGTAACATTATGAATTTACTTGCCGATTCTGCCGGGATCGGCTGGATCGCCGACATCGTATTTTTCGCGATCGTCCTCATCGGCATGATCATCGGGATCAAGCGCGGATTCGTGAGGGGCATCTGCAAACTCGGCGGGACGCTGCTCGCCGTCGTCATCGCATTCTCCTTCTGCACCCCCTTGCAGGCATGGCTGGAAAGCGCATTCGGCTTCACGACGCTCATCCAAAACGGCATCGGGAACGCCACGCTCGCAGGCTGGCTGAGCATCGCAACGTGCTTCGTCGGGCTCCTCATCCTGACCAAACTCGCGGCATGGCTCATCGGGAAACTTGCGCAGGCCATCGTCGGCAGCTCGGGCGGGCTCGCCGCAGTAGACCGCATCCTCGGCGCCGTCCTCGGGCTCGCAGAGGCCTTCCTGTTCTGCTTCATCGTCCTCACCGTGTTCCATTGGCTGAATATCGCGGCCGTGAACGACTTTATCGCGAGCGGGTTCGTCGTAAAGGCGATCTACACCTCCCCGTGGTTTATCGACGCGACCCACCTGCCCATCATCTCGTAACCGAAACCAAAAAGACGGACCGCGCGGCGGCCGTCTTTTTTTGTGCCCGCACGAATGAAATATGCGTAAAAATAGCAAAATTCGGCGAAGTTGTCCACATATGAACACGGTTATCCACATTCAGGGGTAAATTTCCCACGCGCTATTGTTTCACGTGAAACATCGAATTTTCAGAAAAAATTCGGCAGTAGTTTCACATGAAACATTTTTCGGGGAAAATCGCGACATGTCGTGCGAAATCTGTGTGAGAAATATGAAATACAGGAAAGATTTCCCGCGATATGCTTGATAATTTCTCGCGTTTGTGGTACAATATATCTATCACACGCATGCGTATCCCGCGTGCAAATCTGAAAGGAGATCTAATTTGAGCAAGACAGTAAAAGCGATCATCGCTGCGGTGGTCGTGCTCGTGCTGGGCCTTGTGGCGTATTTTTCGGTCACGTCGCTCATCAGGAACAGCCGGGAACTCGACCAGAGCACCTTCTTCCAATATATCGAAGATGCGCGCGGCGATACAGATGAAACCGACGGCGTGATCGAAGACAGCCGCCAGATCGTGCGCGTCCATATCGACGGATTCACGATCTATGGCTATACGAACGTCGACGCCCGCGATTATGCCTATTGGGCGACCCTCACGATGGGGCAGAACAGCGTGCCCCTCAACGACAAACTTGCCGAATGGCAGGAGAGCGGGGCGATCCAGATCGTCAGCGCGACCGACCCCAATGCAGGCGCAGGGTGGGGAAACTTTCTCTACATCGCCATTCTGATCCTCGGCGTCGTGATGTTCTTCGTCGTCCTCCGTGCGACCAGCGGCGGTGGCGGGAAGATCATGAACTTCGGCAAGACCAAGGCCCGCGTCACCACCAACATCAAGGTGCGGTTCTCTGACGTCGCGGGTGCGGAAGAGGAGAAGGAGGAGCTCGCCGAAGTCGTCGAATTCCTCAAAAATCCCCGCAAGTTCTCCGACTTGGGAGCCAAGATCCCCAAGGGCGTGCTGCTCGTGGGCCCTCCCGGGACGGGGAAAACGCTCTTTGCCCGTGCCGTTGCGGGGGAGGCGGGCGTGCCCTTCTTCTCGGCGAGCGGCTCGGATTTCGTTGAGATGTACGTCGGCGTCGGCGCCTCGCGTGTGCGCGACCTCTTTGACCTCGCAAAGCGCAACCAGCCCTGCATCATCTTCATCGACGAGATCGACGCCGTCGGCCGCCAGCGCGGTGCAGGCCTCGGGGGCGGACACGATGAGCGCGAACAGACCTTAAACCAGATCCTCGTGCAGATGGACGGCTTCGAGACCAATGAGGGCGTCATCGTCATGGCGGCGACCAACCGTGCCGACATCCTCGACAACGCACTCCTCCGCCCCGGCCGTTTCGACAGACAGATCTATGTCAACCTGCCCGATGTTAAGGGCCGTGAACAAATTCTCAAGGTACATGCCCGCAACAAGCCCCTCGCGCCCGACGTCAACTTCAAAGTCATCGCGCGCATCACGAGCGGGTTCTCGGGGGCCGACCTTGCCAATCTTTTGAACGAGGCGGCCATCCTCGCCGCCCGCGCGGGCAAGAAGCTCATCGGCAATCTCGAGCTCTACGAGGGCATCAACAAGGTCATCATGGGGCCGCAGAAGAAGAGCCGCGTCGTGACCGAGGCGGACAAGAAGAGCACGGCTTACCACGAGGCGGGGCACGCCATTCTCGCAAAGCTCTTGGAGCACTGCGACAACGTGCAGGAGGTCTCCATCATCCCGCGCGGCATGGCGGCAGGCTACACGCTGACCCGTCCCGAGGCGGACGACAGGAACGACACCGTAAACAAGCTCAACGACGACATCTGCATGTCCTTGGGCGGGCGCGTTGCGGAGGAACTTGTCATCCACGACGTCTCCGCGGGGGCGTCGGGCGACATCCAGCACGTCACCAAGATCGCGCGCAAGATGGTCACCGAGTGGGGCATGAGCGAGCGCATCGGGCTCATCTCCTATGGCAGCGACGCCCCCGTGTTCCTCGGCCGCGACTACGAACAGCACAATGTGTATTCCGAGGAGACTGCGGGCATCATCGACGAGGAGATCAAGGCCATCATCGACCGCGCGTATGTACGCGCCAAGAAATTGCTCTCCGAAAACCGCTCCATCCTCGACAACATGGCCCGCGTGCTCGTGGAACGCGAGACGATCTACACCTCCGAGGTGGATATGCTCATGAAGGGCGCCGACTACAAAGAGGTCCTCGCCTATATGGAGAGCCACGACAAGGAGACGCCCGACAACCCCTTCGGCCGCATGGAAAACGCGCAGGCGGAGCAGCCCGCACAGGCGGATGAGGCGGGAAGCGAAGCCCAAACTTCGCCCGAAAACGGGGCGACGGACCCCCAAGACAAGACGGAATAACTGACGGAAAACAAAAGGCGAAAATGACGTTGCAACGGGGTGATCGCAGACATGGGTAGGGTCTTTTCGTTTTCGAATCAACAGGCAGGGGTCGGGAAGACGGCCTCGTGCGTCAATCTCGCGGCGGCGCTCGCATTGCGCGGAAAGCGCGTTCTCGCGGTCGATCTGTCCCCCGACGCAGCGACGACAAAGTGGTTGGGTGCGGGAGAAGTTGCGGGCTCGGTGTATGACGTGCTCCTCGACGGAGAGGACATTGCGGCGTGCACAAGAGAGACCGCCGCGGGCATTTGGCTGGTCCCTTCCGAGGGGCTTGCCCACGCCGAACAGGAGCTCATCTATCGGAGCGGGCGCGAACAGGCGCTGCGGGCGGCCCTCGGCGGCGTGCGCGGGCAGTATGACTACATTTTTCTCGACTGCCCGTCCTCGCTGGGACTTCTCACCATCAACGCGCTGACGGCCTCCGACGGGGTCATCGTGCCCGTATCGGGGGAGGGGACGGACGGCGGCATGCTGGAAAGTCTTTTGAATACCGTGTCGCTCGTGCGGCGGCACCTGAACGGCGGGCTCGGGCCCGCATGGGCACTCCTCACGATGTACGACGTCAGGGCGGCCTCCGCAAAGCATGCAAAAGACGCGGCAGCGCGGCTGTTCGGGGAGTGCGTTTTTCAGACGGTCATTCCGCGCAGTACAAGGCTCGCGGAGTCATCGGAGGGGGGCATGCCCGCGATCGGGTATGACGGAAAGTGTCTCGGGACACGTGCCTACGAGGCGCTCGGAGATGAATTTTTGAAAGGACGGGGAGAATAGGTCATGGCGAAAGCATCGAGGGGGCTGTCCGCACTGTTTGAGGGCGGCGTGGAGGATACGGCGGTCACGGGGAGAACGGCGGAGCTGCTGCTCTCCGAGATCTTTCCCAATCCCGACCAGCCGCGAAAGGCATTCGACGAGAATGCGCTGAACGATCTCGCAAATTCCATCCGCGAGCACGGCGTCATCTCGCCCATTGTCGTCAACCGCAACGGGGACGGGACCTACATGATCGTCGCGGGGGAGCGCCGCTACCGTGCCGCACGGCTCGCAGGGCTCGAACGGGTGCCCGTCATCATCCGCGAACTCGACGAACGCCGCATCCGCGAGCTCGCCCTCATCGAGAACTTACAGCGCGAAGACCTCAATCCCATCGAGGCGGCCTACGCGATGAAAAAGCTCATGGAGGACTACGGGCTCACGCAGGAGGCCCTTGCCGAACAGCTCGGCAAATCCCGCCCCGCCATCGCCAATACCCTCCGCCTGCTCACGCTCGCAGACGAGGTCGTCGACATGGTACGCGCGGGCAAGCTCTCCGCGGGCCATGCGCGCAGTCTCGTGCCCCTTCCCAAGGACGCACAGGTGCGCCTCGCCGAGGCGTGCATCAAGAACGGCTACTCCGTGCGGGAGACCGAGCGGGCCGTAAAGCAAGAGCTCAACCCGCCCGAGGTGCTCGCGCGCGAGAAGGAGCGGAAAAACCTGAAAACGAGCATCGAACTCAAACACTTCGTCGAACGGCTGCGCACCAACCTCGGGACCAAAGTCTCCCTCATCGGGACGGAAAAGAAGGGGCGCATCTACATCGATTATTACTCCCGCGACGACCTCGAACGCATCTCCGAGTTGCTCGATATATTGGAGAACATCAAGTAGATCGCGGACATGGGTGCCACCAAATTCATCTGAGACCCTTCATCCCCCTCCCTCGGAGGGGGTTCGGTCATGTATCATATCGTATGATTTCGTTCAAGCCGATAGAAAAAGAGAATATGCAGGCGCTCGCGCCTTACTTTGCCGCCCAGACGAGGCACATGGGTGACTTCTCGCTCGGGTTCCAATACATGTGGTACGACGCCTTGAAGCCCTCCTACGCCATCGTGGAGGATTGCCTTGTTTTGCGGGAATTTTTCGCGGGCAAATGCTACTATCACTTCCCGCTCTCGTTAGCGGGGGATCCCTCGCGGGAGATGGCGGCCGTCGCGGCGCTCGAGGAGCAGTGCAGGGAGACGGGCGAGCGCATCCATTATACCAATGTCCCGCGGGAGCGCCTGCCCCTCATGACGGCGCGGTATGCCGAGATGCTCATCACCAACAACCGCCGCTGGCGCGACTATCTCTACCTTGCCGACGACTTCAAAACTTACCCCGGGAAGAAGTATGCGGGGCAGCGCAACCATGTGCGGAAATTCGGGCGGCTGTATCCCGATTGGAAGTTTTTCGAAGCCTCTCCCTCGGACATGGGTGCCGTCGACGCGTTCTTGCATGCCTATGAGAGCACCCAGCGGGCCAAAAACGATCTGCTCGCGGACGAGGAGCTCGACGAGGTCTATGAGGTCCTCGGGCGCCTCGGGGAGCTCAACATGCGCGCGGGGATCCTGACCGCCGGGGGAGAGATCGTCGGCTTTTCGGCGGGGGAGCGGTGCGGCGACATGCTCGTCGTGCACATCGAAAAAGCCCTCCGCGGCTACGAGGGCGTCTATCCCTTCCTCGCGCAGCAGTTTGCGCTGGCCTTTTGCGGCGAAGGTGTCCGCTACCTCAACCGCATGGACGACGCGGGCGACCTCGGCCTCAGAAAATCCAAGCTGCAATACGGCCCTTGCGAGCTCGTGGATAAGTTCAACGTCACGCCCAAGCGCGCCATCGACTTCATTATGCGCCTGCCCACCGTCCAGACAGAGCGGCTCGTCCTCAAACCCGTTGCGGACGCGGACAAGGCGGCGTATGCGCGGCTGGCGGGCAACGTGGAGCGCAACAAATATTGGGGCTACGATTGGCGCACGGACAGGAAGAAAAAGCCCGCCGACTCCTACTTTCTCCGCAGTGCCCGCGAGGACTTTTCCAAGCGGCACGAAATGCCTTTGGGAGTGTATCTTTCGGACATGGTGGTGGGCGAAGTGGTCTTGCACCGCTTTGGATACGACGCCCGCGCGGAGATCGGGGTGCGCCTTCTGCCCGAGTTCGAGGGCATGGGCTACGCCCGCGAGGCCGTGCGCGGATATACCGATTACGCCTTCTCGCGCATGAATCTCGAGGTCGTCGAGGCGAAATGCTATAAAGAGAACACGCGCTCGCGCGCAATGCTCGAAGCGGCCGGGATGCGTCCCTGCGGCGAAGACGGGACCTTCTACTATTTCTACCGCACGCCCGAGATGTGAGCGGCAAAAAAGGCCGCAGGATACGGCCGCGGCAATAAATTCGGCAAAATTTGGCAAGATTCGCCAAAATTCGGCAAAATTCGGCAGGAGCAAGATGCGGACGCGCCAAAAGATCCGAAAAAAAACGCCGTAAGATCCGGCAAAAACACAAGATATGGAAAAAAAGCAGGCGCCCTCGCGGAAGATATATGGCTTCGCGGGGGTTTTTCATGATCGAAAAAAATAGTTTTTGGTGAAATCGCCCAAAAAAACAAGAAAAAAAGATGAAAATTTCACAAAAAAAATGTTTCTTACCCCTTGACAAGCCAAAAAAAGAGTGCTATGATTGCAGTAGTACAAGAAATGACGACGGGGGGAAAGTCATGGAATAGAGGAGTATTCGCTATTTTTTCGCGCACTTTTTTCTTGCATGCGCAAGAGGTGCACAAAAAGATCTTAGCGGGTACTTTTTTGTTTTATGCCGGCACGAAGGAGTCATTGGCCGAACGCCGAAGCCTTCCCGTGTTTCCCAAAGCCGCGCCTCCCCCAAACGCGCGGGCCGCAAGAAGCAGGGCGAATGCTTCCGCCGAGGATTGTACGCAAAAAATTTTTATAAGAGGTATTAGGAATGAACAAGAAGAAACTGGTCAGAAACGTTTCTCTCGTTGCCCTGTCTGCCGTCATGGTGGCCGGGACCGCGGCTGCCTTTGCAGGTTGCGGCTCTTCGGTCGACCCTGTGACGACGGTCACCGTCAGCATCTTCTGCGACGCAACGGACGCGGCAACGAACAAACAGATCTGCGACACTTGGGCAAAGGAATACACCCAGAAGCTTCGCCAGCAGGGCATCCTTGCAGAAGACAAGGAGATCTCGGTGAAGTTCGAGTCCATGTCCGACCGCGACGGCTACTTCACGCAGCTCAACAACAACTTCGTCCGCGGCAAGGCGGCCGACATCGTCTACATCCAGCCCAAGAACGTCAAGAGCTGGGCGCAGCGCGGCAGGGTCATGGACCTCTCCACATTCATCAACGCCTCCACGGGTGCCGACTATGAAGAGAACGTCGCCAACATCCAGAACATTTGGCAAGACGTGCTTGCATTCTATGGCTACAACGAAGCAGCCGAGACTGCCGGCAAGTATGCAATGGGCGATTCCCTCGCTTACTATAAGGAAGGCGAAGAGATCGGCCTCACCGGGCAGAAGGCAGCTCACGGCGGGTTCTACACCACCGGCAACGGCACCGAAGTCGGCGTTTACGGCCTTCCCAAGGACTACTCTAACTTCACGATGGGCTTCAACGGCAGATATTTCTCCGACGCTTTGAAGCACGCCTACACGACGACCAAGGCCACGACGCCCCGTTCCGTCAAGGGCGCCGTCGACAACCCCGCCCTCAACACCTACACGGGCACCAAGGACACGGGCGTCGTCACCTATGCTGTCGACGTCGATTACAGCAAATTCCACTACATCGATCCTCTGACCGGTGACGAGAGAACGGGCACGTTCAAGGCAGGCGAGGATGCGCCTCTGATCAACATCGGCATCCCGACCGTGTATAAGCCCTACAACTTCTACGCATTCCCCGACTATCAGACGGCGCTCGCCGGCGGCGACCCCGTTGCGAAGGCGGTGGAAGAGTACACCGAGGGCCAGGGCTACGTCGTCACCATCCCCGGCTTCCCCGGCGACACCTTCGAAGTCCCCGATGAGTGGACGGATGCGGCAGGCACGAAGCATACCAAGGACGAGCTCGACAAGAACGCTCCCTATGATACCAACATCGGGCATGTCACCTTCACCTATGCGGAATACGGCGCGCTCACCTGGGCGGTCACCTACTTCTGCAACACCTTCAACTTCCGCGCTGTGCAGGATTCCACGAAGGCATCCTACGACGCCGACTTCCAGAATGCTCTGAAGGGCACGAGCGGCGTACAGAAGATGGGCGTTGAGAGCCGTGAAGCCGTGTTCGGCAACGACCAATACGAGGGCGCTCCCAACCCGACCCTGTATCTCCTGCCTTGGCTCGCAGGCAACGACGCCAACTTCATCAACCTTGCCTCCGACGTCGCCATCAACGCGAAGGCTACGGACAGCGTCGCCTACGACAGAAAGATCTCTGCCGGCGAGTATGATTACTCCAACGGCGGCGTCTCCCACGACAGAATGAGCGTCGATCCCAACAGTAAGGGCGGCACCATCACCGAGAAAGTTCCCAAGCTCCGCTTGAACGGCGAGTATGAGAACGTCGACGTGCAATACGGCGTCAACTCCCAGCGCTTCATCGAGACATTCGGCGCCTTCCTCGCCTACGGTTCCGACTGGAACGGCAACTCCGGCAATGCCCGTGCCGTCAACAAGGAAAAGGACGATAATGGCTGGTCGCTCTTCCGTAACGGCGCCTGCATCTTCTACGGCGCAGGTACGTGGGATAACAAGACCAAGAACGAATCCCCCGTCTATCAGGTCAACTCCGATACGGGCGTAGAGCAGACCTTCTGCGAATGGCGCTCCATGACTGTTCCCGTCGGTGAACAGTATGCGCTCTATTCCGAAGTCAAGGACGCATTCTACAATGTCTCCAAGTACAGCTATGGCAACAAGAACGTCGAGGCCGGCATGAAGGCTTATACCAGCGAGCAGATCGCGCAGAACCAGATGATCCGCCAGGATAAGTGGGGCGCCCGTATGGACTCCGTCGGCTTCGCCCTCAACCAGGAAGTTGCCAACCTCGCCAAGACCAACAAGGACGCCGAGTGGAAACTGCAAGGCTGCGCCGACCTCATCATGACGCTCTCCGCAGACCAGAAGGCCCAGCACGACCTCTGCCTCGGCGGCGCACAGCTCCCCAACTTCAAACAGCAGTGCGTTGAGTTCGCCAACTACCAGAGCGCCGAGCTTGCCGAGAACGGTTCCTTCTCCGACATGATCACCCCCGAAGGCTTCTCCACCACCAAGTATTGGGTGGAAGGCAAGGAAGGCCTCGAGACCGATCCCGACGGCGTGAAGGAAGCCGACACGATCTGGAGAGCATATCTCTCCGTCGTCGAGCAACTCAACACCTCTTCTGCCGCAAAGCACGAAGATGCAGGCCTCACCGTGAAGCAGTTCATGGATAAATACTATCCCAACGGCGTCATCCCCGGCTACAAGATGAATGACAACACCGATGTCCCGCTCAGATGGGACGAACAGTTCAACGACCAGGTGATCGGCGGCGTCGGCGGTCTCCTCACCGGTGAACTTGCCCGCCGTGCGGCTGCGATGAAGGTCCTCAAGATGACGGCCTACACCTATGCCGACCGCGACATGCAGCTCCGTATGCAGTATGGCGTCAACGCCGTCCGCGACTCTGCAATGTACACCTACGACATGACGTGGATCAACGACATCTCCATGCGTGACGGTACCTCCTTGACCTATCGCCAGCAGGCGCCTCTCACCGGAACGCTCAGCTCCATCGTCACGAGCAATCTCAATGATAAGAACGTCAAGTCGTTCTACACTCCCGCGTTCTTCTGCTTCTTCGTTGCCGAAAAGGTCCAGACAGACCTCGAGATGTCCATCCAGAACGAGCTCAACTCGCTCCGTTAAACCGCAACATGTCCGAAGGGCCCCCTTCCCCGCAAGGGGAGGGGGAGATCCCTTGGCTTAGAGAAAAAGAAGAATCTATAAGGAGGAGAATCCATGCAAGAAAATATTCAAGCAAGCGTTGATGAAGCGGCCTTAGACGCTGAGCCCGCGGTCTCCGCCGAAAGCGAAATCGTTGCGGAAGCTGCGGTCCCCGAAAAGCCTAAGAGACGCATCAACCAGGCGAAGTTGCAGGATAATCTGTGGGGTTGGATCTTCTGCCTCCCGCTGATCATCGGCACGGTTTGGTTCGTCTACTACGCCTTCATCCTCGCGTTCCTGCTCTCGTTCACCAAGTTCACGAATGTCGACGGCTCCCTGATGGACGCTGTTGCGCATTACGGTGAATTCATCAACACGGGTGAATGGGGCGCTGCACACTGGTATTATCAGCTCTTCCACGAGGCAAACGGCACGACCACCTCGCTGGGTGCGCAGGGGATCGTCATGAACGAAATGGGGCGGTACCTCTTCAATACCGTCTTCTACATGATCGGCATCCCGATCGGTATGATCCTCTCGGTGTTCTTCGCGGTCTGCATGTCCCGTGACATCAGGGGCGGCAATCTCTTCAGAGTGCTGTATTATCTCCCCTGCGTCGCGTCGGCCATCGCGATCGTGTATACCTTCAAGATCATGTTCCGTACCGACGGCGTCATGAACACGCTGCTCGGCCTTAAGGATTATACATACCCCGACATCACGGGCGCGGGCGGCAACAAGGGCTTTGTGTGGATCCCCGAGGGCACGAATATCGGCTATTCGTGGTGTGACATCGCAGGCATCCAGCCTACGGAAGATACCTCCGCCTTCATGAGAGATCCGTTCTGGTGCCAGGGCTTGCTCTCCAAGACCGTCATCGTCATCATGTCGGTGTGGAAGGGCCTCGGCGGCACCATCATCCTCTACGTTGCAGGTCTCTCGGGCGTCAACGCCGCGACCAAGGAAGCGGCCGAGATCGACGGTGCGAACGGCTGGCAGATCTTCTGGAAGGTCACCATGCCCGACCTGTATCCCACCATCTTCTACAACATCGTCACTTCCGTCATCGGCGGCTTGCAGATCTACGCGGAACCCGAACTGCTCATGTCGACGTCGTCGGCATCGGCAGGATTCCCGAACGTCTCGGGCTTCGTGGCACTCATCTACAAGTACGGCCTTGTGGGCGACGTCAAGTCTTACGGCGCAGGGGCTGCCTACGGCTTCTTCCTTGCCGTCATCATCTTCGTTTTGACGTTGTTCCAGTTCTGGCTCGACAGCAGGAATAAGGACTAAGGAGGGAAAGAAAATGGCTGAAAATGAAAATGTTGAAAATAAAAAAGTACCCCTCCCCGGTTCGGATTCCCAAGAGGAAGTGAGAGCCTACTATTCGCCGCTTCGCTACGGCTGGGGCGCATTTTGTGCCTTCTTCGGCTTCTCGACGAAGACGCACCGCGCCAGCAAAAAGCGCGCCAAGCTCGTCATGGACATCGCGACCTATATCGTCCTCCTCTTCGGTGCATTCCTCATGGTGTACCCCTTCTGGTGGATGATCGCGGGCTCCTTCACGGCGACCTTCCCGCAGAACAACACGCCCATCTTCACCCTCGTGTGGTGGCCGAGTGAGAGCACTTGGACGGCTACCATGCTCGAGAACGGCGAGACCGTACCCATGGGCGGGTTCTTCAACTACATCTACTTCTTCACCGATGCGTTCGCGTCAGGTGCAACGATGGCCGGTTTCGCGGAAGGGTTCACCTATTGGAGAGCGCTTCTCAACAACCTCATCTACTCGATCGTGCCCGTCGTCGTCGGCGTCATCACGTCGGCCTCCGCGGCATTCGCGTTCGCGAAGATCCAGTGGATCGGCAGAGACGTCGTCTTCATGTTCCTGCTCGCGGCCATCATGGTCCCCGGTCCCTCCATCATGATCACGCAGTTCGTCATGTATTCGGACATGGATTGGCAATACAACGGCCTCGTCTTGATCATCCCGGGTATGTTCGGCTCCATCATGACGGCGTTCTTCATCCGCCAGTTCCTGTTCGGTATGCCTACCTCCATCATCGAGGCGGCCAAGATCGACGGCGCGGGATACTTCCGTATCTTCACGCAGTTCATCCTGCCCCTCGCGATGCCCGCCATCATGGCACAGGGCCTGCTGTCCTTCATGGGCTGCTGGAACAACTACATGGGTTCGTTCATCATGATCCCGCAGAACTCGCCCGCGATCAACCTGCCGCACGCGATGTATCTGCTCAACAACGCGGTCTTCCAGGCCAACCAAGGCCCGAACATCGCAGGCGCCGTCTTGTGCGTCTTGCCCGTCATGATCCTCTTCGCTTGCTTCCAGAAGCTCATCATCGGGTCCTTGATGCTCACCGGTTCCAAGGAGTAAATTCTCCAGATCCACGAAAGAACGGCTTCGGCCGTTCTTTTTTGGTGGAGAGGAAAACTCTTGACAAACCGTTGACAAAAAAAAATGCTGATATATAATATTGTTACTAAAAGGATAAGATCCTTGCGCGGACGCCCCGCGGAAGGATCGGGGAGGAAAGTCATGCAAAAAATTATGAAAACAGGGTTTCGTGCGATGCTTCAAGAGCCCATCCGCATTCTTTTGGCCTTTCTTGTATCGGTCACCGTGTTCACGGGCATCCGCATCGTGGGTTTCCGTTCGTTTCCGCAACCCTCCTCCGTACCCGCTTACCCGTATTTTTCCTTCAATGTGTGGATGTTGCCCGTCGCCATCCTCTTTTTGGGATGGTATGTCGCGGACACGGTATGGGGTGCGCGCGCGGAGATCGCCCGTTTGCGGGAAGAGGGGGTATCTGCGGGGAGGCTCTTCCTGTCCTTTCTCATCCCGTTGCTTCTCTTTGCGCTCGCCGTCACCGTTGTGGCGAACAACGTCTTCCGCCTCTATGCCGTCTACATCTATCGCGCATACGGCGCCTTCCTCATGGGGCTCAAGAAGGGGGTGTTGCCGACGGACGGCGGGTTTGAGAATTTCTTCAACTACGAGACATTCTCGGTGACGCTCACTGTGCCCGTTGCGGCAGTTGCCCTTGTGCTTGCGGCCGTTTTCTTCCTCGTTCTGCCCAAGTGCAAGGGTGCACGCGGACAGAGGGTGAATCTCAACGTGTTTGGCATGGTCGGGACGGGGTTGCTTTCGGTGATGGCCTTCTACGACCTCTTCAACATGTTCGCGTCGCCCGAGATCTTTCCCGACGGCGGGACCCCGTTTGACTTTTCGTTCGCGCCCTACCTTACCGTGCTCGCCGTGCTCGTGATGATCGGCTTTGCCGTCTGCACCGTGCGGGGCATGCGCGGCAAAATTCGTGAAATGCAGGCGGAAGGGGTGCCGTCCGCGAAGATCTACCTCAAAGTTTTGGCCCTGCTTCTCTTCCTCGCCCTCGCGGTCTCGTGCCTGTCGCTTGCGGGACATGTGTGGTACCTCTTCATGAACCACAAGCTGGAGAGCTTTCAGATGCTTGTCGGGAGCGGAAGCCAAAGCGTCGTCATGTCCACGGTCAGCTTTCCGCCCTATGTGCCGAATGTTGCGACATGGCTGACGGGTCTCTTTGTTCCCGCCGCCGTGCTCGCCCTCGCAGGTGCGGCAACGCTCTTCATCCTCTTGCGCAGGCAGAACGAACAGGGAGGAACGTCATTTTGACCAGGGTGGCACGGCATAGCCGTGACGGATGGGGGGAGGAAGCCCGTGTGAGCGAACCCTTGGCGCCCCTGTAAGGGGAGCTGGCCCGCGGCCCTTTGCGGGGCTGAGGGGTTTCGATTGACGATACGGCCCAGTCCGAGCGTCATTCTGCCCGACCGAGCCCAATCGAAGCGTCCCGCGCGCTCCGCGCGCGTCATTCTGAGCCGCAACGGTTTGAGTTTCAACGAACTGCCCATCCGCGAAGAATCTTGTTACGACCAAGCCCGTTTGAGCGAACCCTTGGCGCCCCTGTAAGGGGAGCTCCGCCGATGCCCTTTCGGCGGTGAGGGGTTTCGGATAAGCGAACAAAGCATTCCCAATCACGTCACCCTGCCCGATTGAAGCTTCTATTTTTGCTACTAAAATCGACACGAGCGCGTAGCGCGAAGTAGCCGTGTCGAAGGGTCACCTTAGTCTTAATAATGCGGTGATGCTTCAACTACGTTCAGCATGACGTAATAGAACGCTTGGTCTGTAACTACGTTCAGCATGACGTATTTTAGAACACTTGGTCTGTTTTCGAAGCAGTCGGACTTCGTTCTTCGGGATCCTTCGGGGACAGCCGCGTCGGACTCCGTTGCATCATTCCGCCTCAGGATGACGCGTTTCCCACCACTGCGATCAAGCCCAACCCGCGCGTTACCCCCTCCTTGGGGAGGGGGGTAGGGGGTGGGGACTACGATCGATTGACCTTATAAAGGACTTATAAAAAAGCGGAAGGAACAGTTGTATTCCCCACCTCAGTCACGATGTGACAGCTCCTCCCCAAGGAGGAGCTTTTCGTCGGACTTCGTTTGAGCGCCCCCTGCCTTCCCTTCTGGGGAAGGTGCCCGTAGGGCGGATGAGGAGGGAAACCCTTTCGGCGCACAAGGGCAGTGCGCCACTGTCTCGGGCAGGTAGAGTCCTGCCCTACTTCGCCTACGGCTCGTGTCGCGCTTGGAATCCCAATAGAAGCCTCGCGCGTTCAGTCACCGTTCGCGCCTTCCGATGCGCTCACTCACCGCAAACGCCGCCCACAGCACACTGTGCTGATGTGCGAGAAATGCGTTTTGCGACCTTACAGGGACAGCAAGGGGTGCGCAAGAAAAATTTCTCGCACAAATTTTCGCGGAATTCTTGAAAAAGCGCGGAAGATGTACTATAATTGAATCACCGCTCAATTATGAGAATGTACGCGCACGCGCGCGCGAAAGGGGGAACATCATGGCGCTAAGATATCCGAAAAAACCGCACTTCGACCGGCTCACGATGCGTACGCCCGACTATGCAAATTGGCATGAGGGCTGTGCGCACGATCCCTCCATCCTCGAATGGGAGGGGAAATACTATGCCTTCTCCACCGATACCTTCGGTGCCCCCGGCGGCTATCAGATCCGCGTGAGCGACGACCTCATCCACTGGGCCTATGTCGGCTCGGCTTTGCAGTCCGATCCCTTCGCACCCCACCTCAAAAAGGGCGAGGCGCGGGGACAGTATGGCAATCTGCAGGACGCCTACGATTGGTGCGTCACCTCCACCCGCGAGGTCGGCTACGGCGTGTGCACCCGCCTCGACGGCTCCATGGCCTTCTGGGCGCCCCATTGCGTGCGCGGCACCGACGGCAAGTTTTGGCTCTACTATTGCCTCACGGGCTATTTCGGGGGGTCCAAGTCGTGCATCGGGCTCGCAAAGTCCGCTTCTCCCACGGGGCCCTTCGTCTCCGAGGGCTTGCTCTTGCAGTCGCCCGCAGGCTGGCGCACGCCCAACGCCATCGACCCGCAGTTCTTCGCGGCAGAGGGGCGCGCCTTTCTCGTCTACGGCTCCTACGGCCTCGGCATCCACCTCATCGAGCTCGATCCCGCCACGGGCATGCGCAAAGACGGCCTCACTTACGCAGACTTTGCAGCCAAGCGCGCCACGTTCGGAGAGTATTACGGCACCGCGCTCGCGCGCGGCTCCGTAGAGGGCGGCGTCGTGCATTACCACAAAGACGTGCCCGTCCTCGAAGGCGGCAAGTGGACCAAGAAGAATTTCTACTACCTCATGTGCTCCTACGGCTCGCTTTCCTCCGTCTACAACATGCGCTGCGGCAGGAGCGAACGGCCGGAGGGTCCCTATGTGGACGTCAACGGCAACGAGCTCGTCTGCTCCACCGACATCGGCACGGGCAACAAGATGCTCGGCTCCTTCCGCTGGGAGGCGGCCCCCGTGGACTTCTTCTGCCCCGGCCATAACGACATGTTCACGACGTCGGAGGGCGTCGATCTCATCGCCTACCACTGCCGCACCAACTACTTCATCGAGAAGGGCCTCTCGCGCTCCAACAACTTCCACTATCTCTATCTCGCGCGCTATGCCTTCAACTCCGACGGCTGGCCCGTGATGAACGGCAACCGCTATGCGGGCGAGGAGATACAGGACGTGACGGACGAGGAGCTCACCAACATCTCGGCGGGCAAGTTCGAGGCGGTCATGTTCACGCAGGGCACGGACACCGTCAAGGGCAAGCGCGTCGTCCTCGGCAAGGACGGCTCCGTCCGCGGGGCCTACAACGGCAGCTGGGAGATGTACGGCGCCCACTACATCCGCTTAAAGCTCACCGAGGACGAGTTCCTCGGCGTCGTGATGCCCGCGTGGATCGACGACCAGAACGTGGCGGGGCTCACCGTCACGGCCATGGGAAAGACCACGGGCATGGCACTGCTTCTGAACAGCACCAACAGGATCGAATAATCCCCCGCCCCCAAAACGGCCCAAATATGCGAAACTGCGCGAAAAAGTCCTCCCCGCGGGGGACTTTTTTCATGCCGCTTTCATGGCGCGGCAAAAATGACGCCCCCGAAAGCGGTTTTCGGACGGGGACGGGTGAAAATATTTTTCAATAGATGGGGGAAGGATTTGGGTTTTGCGCAATGATTTTGGAAAAATTACGGGAAAATATGAAAAAAGAAAAAAATTTTTTTCAAAATCCATTGACAAAACGAAAAAAGGGAGTATAATAGAAGACGAACAGCGAAACAAGGAGAGCATTATGCGAAGGAAGGGTGCATTACTCTGTGCTGCCGCATTCACGCTTCTTGCCGCTTCCGCTTGTGCGGGGGGCGGTGGGGAGACGACAACAGGCGGCGGATACAATGTAGATGATCACGCGTCCCTCCCTGCCGTGCGGCTTTCCTCGTTCCAGACCCTCGAGGAGAGGGAGGAATGTACGGTCAAGATGAGATCCCCCTTCACGGACGCGTACAAAGTCGCCTTCTCCCGGAGCAGCGTCAAGCTGGTGGAGTTCTACGATGAGGAGGGGAATTTGCTCGTCTCCTCGTCGGAGAACTTCGAGATCTCGCTGCAAGAGGGGCAGATCGTGTATGTCCGCATCACGCCTGCTGCTTCGCTCATCCGCGTCACGGTGGAGAGCAAGAACCACAGGGCGCTGTTGCCCTTCGAAGTCGGCAATGTGCCCGACGCGTCCAAGATCCCCACGTCCTCTTCCGACCCCGCAGACCCCTTGAAGCCCGCCAAGATCTCCTATGAGAAGCGGCCGGACACGCTGTATGTCTACTGCAACGCGCCCGAGAATCTCACCGAGGGGCCGCAGGTCGTCAACAAGTGCATCACCCGCCAGCCGCTCGAGAATCAATCTGTGTTCTTCACGATGGAACAGCAGAGCGACAAGATGGACCCCGGCGTGTTCTACGGCTACCGCGTCCGCAACACGGGCACGGAAGATATGTACGTCACCATCCGCAACATCGGCTACCAGCAATACGGGAGCGGGGCATACTTCGGCGAACAGGAATGGACGCAGTTCTATAACCTCAAATTCAAGATCCCCGACCTCAGCACGTTCACGCCCAGCCAGCTCGCGAGCTGGAAGGCGCTCATGGATTTCGGCGGTAAGACGGTGCTTTCCTACTTCGCCCCGATCACCTACCGCGTGCCCGCAGGCAAGTTCATCTATGTGTTCGGCGGCACGTCGCAAGACGCCTACGCCAATGCCAACGTCGGCATGACGGCAGACAAGCGCGTCAACGGCAACTGCCAGAACGGCGCGGTGCTCTTCGACGTCGTCGGCAAGGCAGAGGGCTCCTATTATGTCTATGACGATCCCGCAAAGATCGCGCCGGGGACGGAGGGCGGCGATGCCCACATGGGCGTCAACGACCCCGAGAAATACGGCGTGGTGCACTGCGGTGAGGACGTCGGCTATGTCGTCGACAACAGCGCGAGCTGGATCTTCAACGACGCGACGCCCGAGGGCAAACTGCCCGTGACTTTCGATAACTACTATTCGGACGACCTCTTCCCCGAGGACGCCCCCGCGGGGTTCCAGCCCACGGGTGAACCGGGCGCGGAGATCCCCTCCACCAAGCATACGCAGACGGCGGAGCAATGGGTGACCCACATCAATGTGCAGAGTTCGCACGAGGCGGTGGGCACGGATATGACCTCCTTCCATACCGTCTACGGGCCCGAGCAGAAGCCTGTCACCGTCGGCTGCGGCTGGTTTGATACGCGCGGCAAGCTCGCCAATATCGGCAATTGGATGAAGGACTACCAGGACGTGTTCACCTTCACCAACCAGGGCGACAGCGAGCGCGAGGTGACCGTCAACATCAATCTGAACGGCGGGCTCGTGACCTTTGTGCGGAACATCGACGGCACGGTGCGGCCGGGCACGGAATACTTTGCCTGCGAGCGCGGCGACGAGGGCTTCGGCGACGCATTCGAGAAGGCCTTCCACTACACGGTCAAGGTCCCCGCGCACACGACGGTGCAGTTCATCGTTGAATATAATCTCATGGCCAATTCCACAGGCTACGTCAGACACAGTGTGGACCTGACGTAACTTTCCCCCCCTTTGAGCAAGGCGCGGAGTCATTTCGACTCCGCGCCTTGTTGTTGCTTTCGGTATGATAAGTAGGGGGGTGGGGTGACGACCAAGCCCAATCGAAGCGTCATTCTGAGCCGAACAAGTATGAGTTTAAGCGAATAGCCCATCCGCGAAGAATCTTGCTACGACCATGCCTGTGTGAACGCCCCTTGGCGCCCAAGGCCCAATCAGAGCGTCCGCGCGCGTCATTCTGAGCCGAACAAGTATGAGTTTAAGCGAATTGCCCATCCGCGAAGAATCTTGCTACGACCAAGCCAAGGCAGAGCGTTCAAGCCATTCTAATCACGTCATGCTGAGCGTTAGTCGAAGCATCACCTTATTATAAAACTGCGGTGACCCTTCAACTACGTTCAGGGTGACGTAATAGAACACATGGTCTGTTTATCAAGCAGTCGGACTTCGTTCTTCGGGATCCTTCGGGGACAGCTGCGTCGGACTTCGTATCGTCATTACGGCTCAGGATGACGCGCTTCCCACACCGCGGACTTCGTATAAGCCCCACCTCCCCAAGGAGGCGCTTTTCGTCGGACTTCGTACTTCGGGATCCTTCGGGAACAGCCGCATCGGACTTCGTATCATCATTCCGCCTCAGGATGACGCGTTTCCCACACCGCGGCCCTCATTCCGGGTCCCTCAGTCGTGGCGGCGGGCCTCCTCGTTGATGCGCGCATTCTCCTCGTCGGAGTTCATAAAGTCGGGGCGCGGGGGGTCGGCGGGCTCGGAGCGCTTCTTGGCAAACAGCATGACCGCCGCGCTGAGGGCTGCCCCGCAAATGAGCACGAGAAACCACATCCACCCCCAAAGGACCGCGGCGGGAACGCTTGCTGCCACCAAAAGGCAGGCCAAAATGCAAAATACTATCCTGACGGTTTTCATGATCTTTTTCCTTATCCGTATATTTTCGTATCTATTGTAGCATAATCTCCGTGAAAACACAATCCCTTGTGGTCGGATTTTTTTGCCGAAAAAAATGCAAAAAAAAGCAAAAAAACCGGCGAAAATCAGTTGACTTATCCATTTGGGTGTGATAGAATGAACAAGCTGTCCGAGAGCGGAAGGCAGGAAACACCGCGGAAGAGAGGAAAAATTTTCCGAAAAAAATTCCGAAAAAATCCTGCAAAATGCTTGACAGGGTCAACTTAGCTATGTTATAATAGTTAAGCTGCCTCGGTGAGGGGCGGCGCGGGCTGTTGCCCGTTTGCGTAGATTAAAAATCGAATAGGAAAGAAACGATTTTTTGTAACACTTTTGTAAGCAAGCAAAAATGCAGTTTCTGTCAATTTTTTGAGACAATAGTACTCAAAGCAAAGTCAGCAAAGAATAACGAATATCGTTAGAGCCATCGGCGCGTTAGCCCGCGTCGATTCTAAACAATTGAACTTAAGAGTTTGATTCTGGCTCAGGATGAACGCTGGCGGCGTGCTTAACACATGCAAGTCGAACGGACGTAGCAATACGTTAGTGGCGGACGGGTGAGTAACACGTGAGCAACCTGCCCATGTCTGGGGGATAACAGTTAGAA
>CANQJJ010000008.1 GCA_947624215.1 uncultured Clostridia bacterium | reverse complement strand
TACCGCACGTCTTTCTCATGTCAAGAGCCTTTCGCGGCATAAACCGCCGCTTTTCCGATTTCGAGCAAAGAAAAAAACCTAAACCGTCACTTTGTAAAGTGTTCGATTTAGGTTGAGAGTGGTGACCCGTACGGGAATCGAACCCATGTTACCACCGTGAAAGGGTGATGTCTTAACCGCTTGACCAACGGGCCATGTAAAATTTGCACATCCCTGCCCCCAAAACCGATCCCTCGGGTGAAGAGCTTCAACCGCAAGTGTCCCGCAAGCAAAGGTCCCCAAAACCGCAAGCATCTCCTCGGGCAAAGGTCCCCAAAATCGCAAGCATCTCCGCAGGCAAAGGCCCTCATACCGCGAGCATCTCCTCCGGCATCCCCGGGAGCGCGGCAAGGCGCAGTGGCAAATTCCTATATGAACGGCCGAAGCCGCATGTTTTTCGCGGGAGCAGTGCGTTCTCAAAGCCCAAAACTTTGAGCCCGTTGCTCCGTGATTGGTAGCGATGAGTGGAGTCGAACCGCTGACCTATCGGGTATGAACCGATCGCTCTAACCAACTAAGCTACATCGCCATGGTTGCGGGGGCCGGATTCGAACCTGCGACCTCCGGGTTATGAGCCCGACGAGCTACCTGACTGCTCTACCCCGCGATAAAAATATTCGGCTTGCACCGAATACCTTTTTTATTCTAACGGAATATCCCGCGATTGTCAACTGTTTTTGCCCTATAAAAATATTTTTTTTCAAACTGCAACTCTCCGCTCTCCGCCCTTGCCTTTTGCGCGCCGTTGTGCTATAATATGATTTCCCCGCGGGCAGGCGCCATGTCCGTTCCCGGCCGCAGAGGATCGGGCAAAATATTTTTGGGGGGAGACGTCCGGCCCGTCCGCTCTGGCCGTGTTTGCAGGGAGTCATGCTCATGGCCGCCCCGTCCACGCGGCCCCTTCCCCGGCGGAGTACTTCTGCCAAAGAGTCAAAAGAGGGGAGCCGTTTGCGTCGGGAGCCGTGCGGGTACAAAGCCCATGCGGGTGTGGGAGCCGTGCGGGCAGGCGGGCCCGTAGAAAAGAAGACCGCGGGCGGCGGGACTTGCAAATTGTGCGCTCCGTTCCTTGCTTTTTTTTGCAAAATATGGTATACTTGGACCGATGAAGCTCTTCGACGCGGAACAATACAGGGGCAAACGGGTGTGCGTGGCGCTCTCGGGCGGCGTGGATTCCGTCTGCCTTTTACACGCTTTCAAAGCCCAAACCTCGGACATGGGTATCACGCTTTCTGCCATCCACGTCGAACACGGCATCCGCGGGGAAGAATCTCTGCGCGATATGCGCTTCTGTGAAAAGCTGTGCAATGATTGGAATATCCCCTTAAAAGTAGTGCGCGCGGACGTTCCCAAACTTGCGAAAAAGCTCGGCGAGGGCGTGGAAGAGACCGCCCGCGGCGTGCGTTACGGCGCGTTCGAGGAACTCCTCGAAGGAGAGGAGGCCGATCTTGTTGCAACGGCGCACCACGCCGACGACGTCGCCGAGACTATTCTCTTTCGTCTCGCCCGCGGCACGGGGACTTCGGGCATGAGGGCGATCACGGAGTACGGCGGTATCGTGCGGCCGCTTCTTTCTTGCACGCGCGCAGAGATTTTGGCCTATGCAGACGCAAACGGCCTACCCCATGTCGAGGATTCGACCAACGCAGACCAAAATTATACCAGAAATTACATCCGCCACACCGTGCTTCCCGTCTTTGAAAAGATCCACGGGAACGCCGTAAAACATCTCGTGGAATTCGCCGCGCTCGCCGCGGAGGAGGACGAGTTTTTGCAGGCGCTTGCGGAGAGCAAGATCGTGCGCATTGCGGGGGAAGAACGGGTGCCCGTAGATCTTCCCGACGTCCTCTTTGCCCGCGCCTGCCTCTTCTGTATGCGGCGGCATGCGCAGGGAGGGGGCTTTACGCGCGCCAATCTCGACGAAGTCGCCAAATTGCGGTCGGCGCAGAGCGGAAAGAAGATCGCAGTTCCCCTTCCCTACGATGCGTACGGCACTGTCAAGCTCTATGCCTTCCGCGAGGGGAGCGATATCGTCTTTGACATGCAGTTCAAAAAAACAGACCCCGTTCCCGATGAAACGCCCTTCGTCGCGGGGCGGCAGAGGATGGACCGGCTTCCGGGTACGTTCTTGGAGATGGGCCTATATACCGAACCTTCGCCCTTCTCGGTCAGGGAGCTGGAAGAGGACGGGCAGGACGCAGTCCGCAGCCTGAACGGGAAAAAACTCTTCGTCGATCTCGATGCCTTTCCCGAAGGGTGCGTGGTGCGCACGAGACGGGAGGGGGACGTCATTACCCCATACCATGCCCGCAAGAAGACGCTCAAAAAGTTCTTTACAGACAGAAAGATCTCCGCGCGGCTCTCACATAAGATCCCCGTCATCGCGAAGGGGAACGAGATCTTTGCCGTTGTCGGCGTAGAGATCTCGGATGCCGTCAAGGTGACAAGGCAAACAGTGCGGCCGGGCGTAATAAGCTGAAAAACAGGCGAAAATAAACTGAAAATCCCAAAGAAAAACCCAAGCAAAACTTACTTACGGAGGATACTATGCACAAGGACTGCGAACGCATCATGCTCACGGAGGAACAGCTCCGCACGCGCATCACGGAGGTCGCCCGCGAGGTGGACGAGCGCTACCAAGGCAAGCGCCCCCTCGTCGTGGGCATTCTGAAGGGGAGCATCATCTTCTATGCCGACTTCATCCGCCATCTCTCCTGTCCCGTCGAGCTCGACTTCATGGCCGTCTCGTCATACGGCTCGGGGACGGTGTCGTCGGGCAAACTGAAGATCAAGAAGGACCTCGACAAGGACGTGCGGGGGCGGGACGTGATCGTCGTGGAGGACATCATCGACAGCGGCTTCACGCTGGCAAACCTCAAGGCCCTGCTCTTGGAGCGCGGGGCGAATTCCGTCGTCATCGTGACGCTGCTCAACAAGGAGGAACGCCGCGAATACGACATCGAGCCTGATTACAACTGTTTTGACATCGAGAACGAGTTTGTGATCGGCTACGGGCTGGACTACGACGAGCAATACCGTAACCTGCCCTACATCGGCATTCTCCGCCGCGAGCTCTACGAGGGCTGACCCTTTCGGACGAAAACATAATAAAAACGGCCATCAAAGCAATAAAAAGAAGTTGGGAGAAAGAGCCCGACTTCTTTGTTTTCACGCATTTTGAGGGTACCATGTCCGCGATAGGGCCCATGCAAACGACTTCTCGGCGCCCCTGTAAGGGGAGCTCCCCCGGCGTCATTCTGAGCCAGAAGAGCATGAGTTTCACCGAACTGCCCATCCGCGAAGGAATCTTACTACGACCAAGTATCGTGTGAACGACCAAGGCATTCCAATCACGTCACCCTGCCCGATTGAGGCTTCTATTTGTGCTACTAAAATCGACACGAGCGCCCCGCGCGAAGTAGCTGTGTCGAAGGGTCACCGCATTATAAACAAGGTGATGTTTCGACTACGTTACTTCGCCTTTGGCTCGTGTCGCGCTTAGAATACCAATAGAAGCCTCGCACGTTCAGCATGACGTATTTAGAACATATAGCCTCTTTCCCAAGCTGTTAGATCTCTTAGGGCACGGTGAATCAATATTCCGTGCGGCCGAGGAGAAAATCCGCCGAAACATCCAAGATATCCGCGATGTCACAGAGCGTGGGGAGCGAGGGGAGTGCCTTCCCGTGAATATACATGGAGACGGTTGACTTATTCATGTGCAGTTGCCGTGCCAGATCAGTGTAGGAGCAACCCTTTTGCGCGACAGCCTCTGCAAGACGTTTGGAGAAAATAATCGAAAGTTCCATGAAAAAAGTTTAGCATAATACAACTTATTTTGCTTGACAGTTCAATGACATACAACTATAATGGAAGAAAAAGAGGAGTTTTTTCATGGACAAAAGCAAAGAATGTTATCAATGCAGGCATTATCGTCCGCTGTATACGAAGGGTTACTGCCAATATGAAAAATTGAATTATGGATTTTGCAGTGCGCGGAACGATGAACGGGCTGAGCGGCATGGGACCTGCGAGCTCTTTGAGCGGAACTCGCGCACCATCGGGCGGAGAAAGGTTGTTGCGTTACGGAAGCTGATCGAAGCAGAGGACGACTTGCATGTCATCCGTCAAATTCTAAGCGAAGAATGGACGGACAAAACGCTGTGAATTTTCATTTCGCGGGTACCATGTCCGAGGAGGGGATGGTAAACGACGTCCCGCCTTCCCCTATTTCGTGAGGAATGGGGGGGGATTTCAGAACGCACCCCCTACCTGTCGCGTGGCGACATCCTCCCCCCTCAGGTATAAGGTGGGAGGCAAGTGTCGGACTTCGTTTGAGGGTACCATGTCTGCATTCAAGCCCAATCAAAGCGTGCCCCCTCCATGGGAGGGGGGTGGGGGTGGGGGTGGGGTGGCGATGGGGCCGGTACAGAGTCCCTCATTCCGAGGGCGTAAGCCCGAGTGAATCTTGAGCGACCAAGAGCAATGAAAACATCAGCATTGGCTGATGAGGAAGTATTGTGCCAATTCGCTCAAGATACGCTCGCCTACGGCTCGGTATGAGGGTCGGACTTCGTTTGAGGGGATACACTCAGCCCCTTATGGGGCTTCGGTATGACAGTTTATCATACCATGGACCTCGTATTAACGACCCTTGGCGCCCCTGTAAGGGGAGCTCCGCCGATGTCCTTTCGGCGGTGAGGGGTTTTCTTGCCTTCCCTTTTGGGGAAGGTGCCCGTAGGGCGGATGAGGGGGAGAAACCTTTTCGGCGCACAAGGATAGTGCGCCACTTTCCCTTACAGGGACAGCAAGGGGGCGTCGTTTCCCACAACAAGGACCGCGTTTGAGGGTACCATGTCCGCGATTGAGCCCAAGGGAAGCGCTTCGGCTATCGGATGGGGCACTTCTTTATTTTTCGTGAAACGAATGTTTGACAAACTGTGCCGCGTGATGTATAATAGAGCTGAGAAAGGTCGAGATGTATCATGTACAAGCCGCGTCACATCCGTAAGGGGTGACATCAACCTCACCTAAGCGACAATACCCAAATCGCCCCCCGGCCCACTTTAACGACATCATCCCCAAACATAGCCCGAACATAGCCCCCAAGGAGGGACACATGGAGAACAAAACTTATCTCGCGATCGATCTGAAATCCTTTTATGCCTCCGTCGAGTGCGTGGCGCGGCAGCTCGACCCGCTCACGACCCACCTCGTCGTGGCCGATGAGAGCAGGACGGAAAAGACCATCTGCCTCGCCGTCTCCCCCGCGCTGAAGGAGTGCGGCATCCCCGGCCGCCCGCGGCTCTTCGAGGTCGTCGAGAAGGTGGGGGGGATCAACCGTGCGCGCAAAAAGGCCGCCCCCGGGCACGTTCTCACGGGCAAGTCCTTCCGCAAGGCCGAGCTCGCCGCGGACCCCGCGCTGGCCCTCGACTACATCGTCGCCACCCCCCGCATGGAGCTCTATGAGAAGATCAGCGCCCGCGTCTTTGAGATCTATGGCCGCTACGTCGCTCCCGAGGACATCCATGTCTACTCCATCGACGAGGTCTTCATGGACATCACGGGCTACTTGAAGACGTACGGCGTCACCGCGCACGAACTCGCCATGAAGATGATCCGCGACGTCCTCGCCTCCACGGGCATCACCGCAACGGCCGGCATCGGCACCAATCTCTACCTCTGCAAGGTGGCCATGGACATCGTCGCCAAGCACATCCCCCCCGACAAGGATGGCGTGCGTATTGCCGAGCTCGACGAAATGAGCTACCGCCGCACGCTGTGGGGGCATCTGCCGCTCACGGATTTCTGGCGGGTGGGGAGGGGGTACGCACGGCGGCTCGAGCGTCATCACATCTATACGATGGGGGACATCGCCCGCTGTTCCCTCTATAACGAAGAGCTGCTCTACGACCTCTTCGGTGTCAACGCGGAATTGCTCATCGACCACGCTTGGGGGTGGGAGCCCTGTACCATGTCCGCGATCAAGGCTTACAAACCGAGTTCTAACAGTCTCGGCTCGGGGCAAGTGTTGCAGAGCCCGTACCCCTTCGAGAAGGGCAAACTCGTGGCACGGGAGATGGCCGATCTGCTCGTGCTCGACATGGTGGCAAAGCGCCTCGTGACCGACCGCATGGCCCTCGGCGTCGAGTATGACACGGAGAGCCTCAAAGACCCCGCCGTCCGCAAAAAGTACCGCGGCGAGATCGTCACCGACGGCTACGGCAGGGAGATGCCAAAGCCCGTGCACGGGACGGTGAGCCTGCCCGCATATACCGATTCTTCGCGCACCGTGATGGAGGCCGTTGCGGGGCTCTACGACCGCATCGTGGACAGGTCGCTGCTCGTGCGCAAGCTCTATGTGACGGCCGTGCGCGTCATCGGGCGAAACGAGATCCCCCCTGCGAAGCCGCAGCAGCTGGATCTGTTCACCGACTACGCCGCCGAGGAGCAGAAGCGTCGCGGGGAGGAAGAAGCCGCGGATAAGGAGAAGCGGATCCAGGAGGCCGTGCTCTCCGTGCACAAGAAATTCGGCAAGAATGCGCTCGTCCGCGGCATGGACCTCGAAGAGGGGGCCACGACGATGGAGCGGAACGACCAGATCGGAGGACATAAAAAATGAGCATGGATTACAGCGACATCATCGGCTTGCCCCATCACACGTCGAAGACCCACCCCCGCATGACGATCTTGCAGCGTGCGGCGCAGTTTTCCCCCTTTGCCGCACTCAAGGGATTCGATGAAGAGATCGATGAGACGGCGCGCACGACGGAGGCGTGGAGGGAACTCGGCGAGGACGAATTGCAGGCGCTCGACGAACAGCTCGCACACCTCAAAGGCATGCTCGGCGAACGGCCGCAGGTCGCCGTCACCTATTTCAGGCCGGATGAAAAAAAGACGGGCGGGGCATATGTGCACTACACGGGGCACCTCAAAGCCATCGACGAACAGGCGCGGCGGCTCACCTTTGCCGAGGGTGAGCAGATCCTGTTTGATTCAATCGTGGAAATTTTCGTTTGTTGAGCCAAACCTCGGACATGGTACCAACAGATGAGGTTTGCGAAGCGTCGTTCTGCCCGATTAAGTTCAATCAAAGCGTCATTTCGAGCCGTGAAGCATGATTTTCAACGAATAGCCCATCTGCGAGAAATCTTACTACGATCAAGTGTTGTGTGAACGAACAGAAACCCTTTCGGCGCACAAGGGCAGTGCGCCACTTTCCCTTACAGGGACAGCAAGAAGGCGTCGCTTACCACCACCGCGGACTTCGTTTGAGGGTACCATGTCCGCGACCAAGCCTCACCCGGGCGTCATTCTGAGCCAGCGAAGTATGACTTTCAACGAACTGCCAATCCGCGAAGAATCTTACTACGACCAAGTGTTGTGTGAACGAACGAGGTGTTCTAATAACGTCACCCTGAACAAGGTCGAAGGGTCACCGCAGTCTTAATATAGGTGATGCTTCGACTAACGCTCAGCATGACGTAATAGAATGCTTGGTCTGTTTATCAAACAGTCGGACTTCGTTCTTCGGGATCCTTCGGGGACAGCCGCTTCGGACTCCGTATCATCACTCCGGCTCAGGATGACGCGCTTACCACCACCGCGGACTTCGTTTGAGGGTACCATGTCCGCAATCGAGCTCAATAAAAGCGTCATTCTGACCGACCGAGCTCAGTTGCGTCTTATGACTGTTTCCGATAGGCCGAAGGACTGCGTTTTGCCCATTTCTTAAAGGCCGAGGAGAAATAGTTCTGACAAGAAAATCCAAGCGCAAGGGCAATTTCCTTGATACTCTTTCCTGCATCGAGCATTTCGGCGGCGCGTTTCATGCGGAGATTGTTGAAATAGGCAATCGCGCCGCAGCCCATATACCTGTGCATCGTCTTTTCGATCGCCGACGCGCTGAGATTGCATTTTGAGGCGAGCTGTTCAATGTTGAGCGGGCCTCCGATCGCCTCCTCCATTGCGTTCACGATCCGCACATAGTTTTCGGCGCTTTGGCTGCTGTAATAGGGGATCAGCGTTGTTTCCGCCGCTAAAATATTCAAAAGCAATATCTCGATCTGTTTGATCATGACGGCTGCCTCTGCTCCTTTGTGCGGATTTACTCCCGTCACATGGATATCCGCAAGGGCAAAAACATCTTTGGCGCGCTTATATAGATTGCAAACCTCTGAAATTTGTTGAGAATTGAGCGTGAATACACTCTTTTCGAGCACGGGAAAAGCATCCGCGCGGAAAGAGAAGATCACGATCTCCGCGGCTTGGTTATCTGACCAGATCGTGTGAAATTCGTTGGGCGCATGAACGATGAGCTGACCCGCCGAGAGCACATAGATGTTCTTATCGGCGGTAATGCCGACCCTTCCGCCGATGACGCATACGACTTCCGTAAAATCGTGAGACTCTCCGCTGAAATGGAAGTCCGACGGCAGCGCGCGGCGGAAAAAAGTAAAGAGCGATTTGATCGAGAGGAGCGTATCAATCGGGCATTCTTCATATAGGATCGGCATAATCCCTCCATGCAATTACCAGATTTCACATAAAAACTGCGAAATTTCGTATATATCTTTTCTTTCTTATATGCTATGATTATAGCAAGCCTCATGGGCAATGTCAAGCAAGGAGAGATAAAAAATGAATACAACACTGGTCGTTATGGCGGCGGGGATGGGCAGTCGGTTTGGCGGTCTGAAACAGGCGGAGCCCATCACGGCCGACGGCAAGGCGATCCTCGATTTTTCCGTCTACGACGCCAAAAAGGCGGGATTCTCCAAAGTCGTATTTATCATCAGAAAGGACATGGAGTCCGATTTCAAAACGCTTGTCGGCAGGAGGATCGGGGAGACGATCGACGTAGAATATGTTTTTCAGGATACTTCGGATCTGCCTGCGGGCCGCACAAAACCCTTCGGAACGGGCCATGCGATCCTCTGCTGTAAGGATGTTGTAAAAGGTCCGTTTGCAATTATCAATGCAGACGATTACTACGGCTCAAACGCATTTTTTGAGATCGAGAAGCACTTGGAAAATGCTGCGCGCGGCGAATATGCGATGACGGCGTATCACCTCGGCAATACGCTTTCCAAGAACGGCACGGTCTCGCGCGGCGTGTGCGAAACGAAGGGCGGATACCTCGAAAAAGTGACCGAGGTCACGAAGATTTCTCCCGACGGAAGCTGTGAATGGCGGGGCGAGCCCACTGTCCTTTCTGCGGAAACGCTTGTTTCCATGAACCTTTGGGGGCTGACGCCCGACATTTTTGAAATTTTGCAAGAGGAATACGCGAAATTCTTAAAGACCGCCGATCTGATGAAGGACGAATTTTTCATCCCGAGCGTCATCTCCTCCGCGCTCGCCTCGGGGAGGGCGACGGTGCGGGTATATCACAACAGGGACAAATGGTACGGCATCACATACAGAGAGGATCTCGAAGAGATCAAAGAGGCGATCGGAGGATATATCCATGACGGACTATACGAAGGAATATAAAGCGGTTGCGGAGCGTTTCGCGATCGTCGGCGAGGTACAGGAGATCTGCCCTTACGGCGAGGGACATATCAATGTCACCTATCTCGTGACGACCGACCGAAGACGGTATATCATGCAGAAGATGAACACGAAGGTCTTCCCCGATTCTAAGAAGCTGATGAAGAATATCTGCGCCGTGACGGAATATCTCAAAGCAAAGGGGGTGGAGACGCTGAACGTCGTCCCGACCAAGGAGGGGGAGCCTTTCCTGCAGATCGATGCGAACTGGCGCGTCTACGATTTCATCGAGGATACCGTTACCTATCAAACCGCACCGAACGGCGAGGTGTTCTCGAACTCGGGCAGGGCATTCGGAGAATTCCAGAATTATCTTGCCGGTTTCGACGCCTCCGTCTTGTATGACATCATTCCGCTGTTCCACGATACCCCCAAGCGGTTCCGCGATTTCAAGGCGGCACTTGAAGCGGACGCATACGGCCGTGCGAAGGATTGCAAGCCCGAGATCGGGTTTATCCTCGCGCATGAAGCAACGTACGGCCTCGCCGTGGAGGGGCTTGCGGACGGTACGCTCCCTCTTCGCGTGACGCACAACGATACCAAACTGAATAATATCCTGATGGATGCGAAAACGGACAAAGCGCGTGCGGTCATCGATTTGGATACCGTTATGCCCGGGAGCATGATCTTTGATTTCGGCGACTCCATCCGTTTCGGCGCGTCCACTGCGGCGGAGGATGAAAAGGATCTCGAGAAGGTGCACTTCTCCCTCGAGCTCTTCCGTGCCTACGCCGAGGGTTACTGCTCCGCGGTAAAGGGGAGCATCACGCCGCGCGAGAAAGAGCTTCTTCCCTATGGGGCGTATCTCATGACGGTCGAATGCGGCATGCGCTTTCTGACCGACTATCTCTCGGGCGACACGTACTTTGCAACAAAATACGAAGGGCATAATCTTGTGCGCACGCGCACGCAGTTGAAACTTGCGGCGGAAATGGAGCGCTCGTTCCCCGAGATGGCAGAGATCGTCTCCGCGATCATCGGGTAAAAATCAAGCAAAAAAGCAAAAGGAGAATGCTTATGAAAGTACTCGTCACGGGCGGAGCCGGCTATATCGGTTCGCATACGGTCATCGAACTTATGAAGGAGGGACACGAGGTCATCGTCATCGACAATCTCTCCAATGCAAGCTACGAGGCGGTGAGAAGGGTGGAGAAGATCGCGGGAAAGAGCGTCGCATTCTACGAGAACGACGTGCGTGACCGTGCCGCCTTGGAGCGCATATTTGGCGCGCACAAAATCGATTGGGTCATTCACTTCGCAGGGCTGAAAGCGGTCGGCGAGAGCGTAAAAATGCCCATAGAGTATTACGACAACAATCTCGTCTCCACACTCGTGCTCCTCGAGACGATGGAGAAGTTCAAAGTCAAAAAGTTGGTATTTTCCTCCTCCGCTACCGTCTACGGCGATCCCGCAGAGCTGCCCTTAAAAGAGACGACGGCGCTTCATCCCACGACCAACCCCTATGGAACTTCCAAAGCCATGCAGGAACGCATCCTCCAAGATCTGTGCGCGGCAGATGGGGAGTGGTGCGCCGTGCTGCTCCGCTATTTCAACCCGGTGGGGGCGCATGAAAGCGGACTGATCGGCGAAGATCCCAAGGGGATCCCCAACAATCTGATGCCCTATGTGGCGCAAGTTGCAAGCGGCAAGCTCAAGGAGATCGGCGTATTCGGGGACGACTATCCCACGCCGGACGGCACGGGCGTGAGGGACTACATCCACGTCGTGGACCTCGCGCGCGGGCACGTTGCGGCCATCAACGGCGTCAAAGGGGCGGGCGCACACATCTACAATTTAGGGACGGGCAACGGTTACAGCGTGCTCGAGATGATCCACGCCTTTGAAAAGGCCTGCGGAAAACAGCTCCCGTATTCCATCAAGCCCAGACGTGCGGGCGACATTGCCTCCTGCTACGCTTCGAGCGAGAAGGCGGAAAAAGAGCTCGGCTGGAGGGCGCAGTTCGATTTGGAACGCATGTGCCGCGACCAATGGAATTGGCAGAAAAACAATCCGAATGGGTACGCAAAACAGGACGGATGAGGCCGCTCATGGGAAAAAATAAGATCAGAACACAATTGGAGATACAGGACGGGGAATGCTTTTGGGGAGGGGCAGTCGCCCACGGCATCCATATGCCCTTCTCGAGGGACAGGGATTGGACGTTCGACAGTTGCATGCAGGATACTACCAATCCCGTAAACGGCGTCTTTTGCAGTACGCACGGGCGGTATATTTTGCTCAAAGATGATTTCCGCGTCGGCGTGAAGTCGGGGATCGTGACCCTCGAGACGGACGCGCCGCCCGTGATCCAAAAGGCGGGAAATACCCTGAAGGAGGCATATCTCGCCGCCGCCGCCACGTTCGGGCGCGATCGCGTTTCGGTCCCGCGCGAGCTGTTGACGCGTCCGCAGTATTGCACATGGACCGAGATGCTGACGGATATCACGCAGGAAAAGGTCCTCGACTATGCCCGCTCCGTCGCGGAGAGCGGCATGCCCTACACCGTGCTCATTCTCGACGACGGCTGGATGAAGGCGTACGGAGAGTGGGAATTCGCGGAGGAGAAATTCTCCGACCCGAAGGGGATGATGGACGCGTTGCACGAGATGGGCTTCAAGGTACAGCTTTGGCTTGTTCCGTTCGTGGATAAAACCATCCGCGATCACGAAATGCTCGTGGCAAACGATGCGCTTGTACGCTGCGCGGACGGCTCGGTCGCTGAGCGCGAATGGTGGAACGGCACCGATCCGGTGCTCGATATGACGAGCTCTTTTGCACGCGATTGGCTGAAAAAACAGCTCGATCTCCTCATGGAGAAGTACGGCGTGGACGGTTTCAAATTTGACGCGGGCGACTGTCTCTACTACCGCGACGACGATATCACCGCACGGCCGACGACTGCGAGCGGGCAAAACTATCTTTGGGCGGAATTTGCGGGGCAGTACCGTTATAGCGAACTGAGAGCTTGCTTCGGGTATGCGGGGCGGCACACGATCATCCGTCTCTGCGATAAGCGCCGCAGCTGGGACCGCAAAGAGGGCATCGGGGCGCTCGTCCCGAACATGATCAACGCGGGGCTGTGCGGCTATCCCTATACCTGTGCCGATATGATCGGCGGCGGCAGCATTGCCGACTTCGGGGGAGAAGCGGGAGGCGTAGATCACGAGCTGATCGGCCGTTTCTGCGAGTGTGCCGCGCTCATGCCCTGCATGCAGTTTTCCTATGCCTATTGGCGGCGGAACGACGTCATAAAAGAGTTGTTCCTCAAATATGCGCGGCTGCATGCCGAGCTGCAAGACTATCTCGCGGCACTCATCGAAGAAGCGGAGAAAACCCACGCGCCCATCTTGCGCGCGCTCGAATATGAGTTCCCGCACCAAGGCTTCGAGGAGGAGATCGACAGCTTTATGCTCGGTAGCGAATACCTCGTTTCGCCCGTCACGCAGAGGGGACAGAGGGAAAAAACGCTCATCCTTCCGCGGGGCTTCGATTGGATGTATTCTCCCACGGGCGAGCTCTTCCGCGGTGGCGAAGAGGTCACGGTCCCCGCTCCCGTCGGCACCCTGCCGTACTTCAAAAGGAAATAAGAGAAAGCTTCTTCGATTGGCAACAAAAAACGCTTGCAGACGGCAAGCGTTTTTTTATGTTTTTGCGGTTAGGAAAGGAGGGGCGCGACGGAATTCCGCTCGACGAGCTTTGTCGGCACAACGATCCGCTTGGGCAGGGTCCGATCTCCCTGGATGCGCTGCAAGAGGGTATTTGCGGCGATCTCCCCGATGTCCTTCTGCGGAATGGCGATGGTCGTGAGCGGCGGGCTCAAATACTTGGCGTCTTCGATGTCCGAAATGCCGATGATCGAGATGTCTTCGGGGATGGAGATGTCAAGCGAGCGGATGGCAGACATCGCCGCAATGGCCATGTGGTCACTGCTTACCAAGATGGCGGTGGGGCGGTTTTCATGCTTCATGAGCGCGAGCGTCTTGTCGTGGCATACGCTGCGGTGCCATTCACTGTCAAGCACCCACGCGGGGTCGATGGGAAGATTTGCCTGCGCCATCATGCGGACATATGCCTCATATCTTCCGATGTTTAAGGGATCTCCGGGAAGATTTGCACCGATGAAGGCGATCTTTCGGTGCCCTTGGCCGAGGAGGTAACGCATCGCACGGCAACCCGCCTCGAAGTGATCGTAGCAGATGTTGTCGATGGTCGCCTGAACGGTGTCGATGCCGACGATGTGCTTGATCTTCGCAGAGAGGAACTGCATCGTTTCCGCACTCGGGTCGCCCATGAGAAGCAGCCCCTTGGGCGGGTGCGTGAGCAGGGAGGCAAGCGATTCCGTATTTATGATATCATACTGCGTGAGGACGAAATCGAAATCGTATTTTTGCCGCACGAGAAAATTCTGCGCACCGCGCAAGATGGCGGAATAGTAGCTGTCTTCCGTGTGTTCTACGGTCACGCGGGAGATGCAGCCGATCGAGATCTTCGCCTGCGCTTTGCGCTTTTTGTAGTTGGGATTCGGCGTATAATTGAGTTCACGGATCGCGCCGAGAACGCGTTCGCGGGTCTCGGGGGTCGCACGGTAGCCGGGATCCTCGCTTAAAATGCGTGATACGGAAGCAATGGAGACGCCCGCCCGCTGTGCAACGTCACGTATGGTCGCCATAACGTTTCTCCGAAAATGAAAGTTTCAATCATCATATCACAACATGAGGACCCTGTCAACAAATTTGGTAAACAAATTTACAAAGCGGGCAAAAGATCCGGAAAAAGAGGGGATCCGCACATGGCCTTCCCGCATGGCAGTTTGATAAACAAAATGATAAACAAAAAAATTTTACTGTTTTTTTCTTAAAACTATTGACAAACAGGGAAGGGCATGATATTCTTAGAACAAGAAAAGTTAGAAATTTACAAAAATCGAGGCTTCAAGTGAAAAAATTTACCGTGGCGATCGTGGGCCTTGGCAGCAGAGGGTACCATACATACGCAAAATATCAGGATAAGTTTCCCGAGAGGATGAAGATCGTGGCGATCGCCGATATCGACCCCGAGAAGGTGCGCTGCGTCGGAGACGAATACGGTGTTCCCGCGGCTTATCGCTTTGACAGCGCGGAGAGTCTCCTTGCCCGCGAAAAACTTGCGGACGTTCTCATCATTGCCACGCAGGACCGCCAGCACTGCGCCCATGCCTTGAAGGCGCTTGCGCTCGGCTATGATATCCTTCTCGAAAAACCCGTTGCGGTGACGGTGAAAGACTGCCTCGCCATCCGCGAAGCGGCGCATAGAACAAACAGAATGGTGGCCATTTGCCATGTTTTGGAGTATACCGCGTTTTACCGTAAGATCAAGGAAGTTATAAAAAGCGGAGCGATCGGCGAGCCTGTTACCGTACAGGCGATCGAAAACGTGGGCTATTGGCATCAGGCGCACAGCTTTGTGCGGGGGAACTGGCGCAACGATGAGATCGAATCGCCCATGATCTTGCAGAAGTGCTGCCACGATTTTGATATTCTCTGCTGGTTGCTCGAAAAGAGGTGCGTTTCCCTGTCGTCGTTCGGCTCGCTCAAATATTTCAAGCCGGAAAATGCCCCGGAGGGCAGCGGCGAACGCTGCACAGAGTGCAAATATGCGGGGGAGTGTCCGTACAGCGCGGTAAAGATCTATTTCGACAGCGAGATAGGCTATCGGAAGGGCAATACAGGCTGGCCCTGCGACGTCCTTGCGGCAGAGCCCACCGAAGAGACGCTTCAAAAGGCGATCGAGACGGGGCCCTACGGCAGATGCGTCTTCCGCTGCGATAACAACGTCGTCGACCATCAGGTCGTCAACATGCAGATGGAGGACGATATCACCGTCTCCTTTACGATGACGGGATTTACGGCGCAAAACTATCGGCACCTCAAGGTCATGGGGACGCTGGGCGAGATCGTCGCCGATCAAGGAAAGAATCTTGTGACCGTCACGCCCTTCGGGGGCGAGAGCACGGTTTACGATATCACCAAACTTACGGACGATCTGTCGGGACACGGCGGCGGAGACAACCGCATGATGTCGGAAATGTTCGACGCGCTCGAGAAGAAGACGGGCGTGTCCTCTTCCATCGAGAATGCGATCGCCTCGCACCTCGTCGCCTTTGCGGCGGAGAGATCGAGAAAACTTGGCGGCGAGAGGATCATAATGCGCGATTTCGAGGCCGAAGAGAGCGTTTGATGCAAAAAAATTTTGAAACGGGGGTACCCCCGTTTCCGCAGTTCCTGACGTAACTGCGGAAACAAAAACAACTAACAGGGAAGAAAAAAATCCGAAACGGAGGTTTAATATGAAGAAAACGAAGATCCTGCTTTCGCTGCTCATGGCATCGGTCATGTCGATGTCGCTTGCTGCCTGCGATCTGCAAGGCGCGGGCGGCGGGTCCGCGAATGGAGGGGATGGCGGCGAGAGCGTGAGCATTTTTTCCCGCCCCACGGTCGAACGTCCCGCGGAGGGGAGAAAGGAATGGAACGACGTCGATTCCTTTGTCTGCTACTACGGATCTCTCACCGGGCCGTCTGAAGACGAACCCGTGTTCGGCGGCGAACCCAGAGTCGCGTTAGATGTCCTGAAAGAGTTTGACGTGGCGATTATACACGGCACGCAGATCGTCGGCGTGGAGAACTCGCGGGAGATGATCCAAGAGCTCAAGGACGCCGGCACCTATGTCATTGCCTATATTTCCATCGGAGAGGATGACCGCCTTCGCACGGCCGACGGTTTGGGCGGCGGCGGGTATGCTTCCTATTATATCTATGAGAACGGGCTCCCCAAGCAAAACGGGAATTGGGGGACGTATTATGTCGACGGCGGCAATCCCATCTGGCAGGAGATGACCCTTGCCCGCGCGAAGGAGATCATGGACTACGGCGTCGACGGGCTCTTCCTCGATACCTTGGATACCGTTGACGTCGCGTACAGCACGATCGGCGGCATGGTCGACCTCGTGAGAAGGCTCGACGAGGAGCTTCCCGAGGGCACCAAGCTCGTCCCCAACCGCGGATTTACCATTTTCCCGTATATTTCGCAGTATGTAGACGGCATCATGTTTGAATCCTTCTACACCGATTGGGACGCCGCCGCCCAAGTTTATAAGGATAGAAGCGAGGCAGATCTCGAGTGGAATGTGAATGTTGCCTGCAACGTCATCAACGCGGCGCGGCGGTACGACTATATGCCCGTGTTTGCGCTCGATTACATCAACGTGGGCGAATACGGCTATATGCCGCAGGAGGTCTACAATATCGTTTGGCAATACGATTTCATTCCGTACTGCACCTACGACCGCCAGCTCCACATCTGCCCCAATCCCAACATAAAGCCCACGAGCAAACGGGGCGAGCTCGCCCTTTCCATGCTCAAAGAGGACAGCGGCGAGTTGACGATCAACGGCGATACGAGCGCGGCAAATCTCGCCTACGCGGGCAACGGGCTTGCCACCGTCACCGTGGATTCCACTTTCCAAGGGTATTCGGGCGTAAAGCCGCTCAACGACGGGTTCTATGCCACCAAGGAAAATCACGACCAGCTGAGCTGGGCGACGGAGGCATGGGCAAGCGAAAATAACCAGAACCGCGACCACTGGATCCAGTTTACCTTCTCCTCGCCGCAGGATATCTCCAAGGTCATCGTCTATTGGGCCGTGGACAGCGGTACGCTCTACTCTGCCCGTGCGGCGCGCGTCGAGGCGTGGATCAACGACGAATGGACGGAGGTCGCGACTTACAGCTGGGTAAATAACGGCGAATATCTCGTTCAGCAGCAACTCACCGAGTTTACCTTCGATAAGGTGAAGACCGATCGCATCCGCGTGGTACAGCCGAAGGGCATGGGCGACGGCACAACTTCGAGGCTCGACGGGCGGGAAACGAGGTACTCCGGTCTCATGTGGGTCAGCGAAATAGCGATCTACGCTTAAAGAGCTTGGAAAGAAAGGAGGAAATGTTATGAAGAAGAAGTTTTATTCGGCCGTGAGCTCGGTCATGGCCATGACGCTGCTCTTGGGCACCTTTGCCGCCTGCGGATATACGGAGGACTATGACTACGAGGCGATCGACCCCGGCACGCTCGCTGCGCCCCGTGCGGAGTACGCTTCCGCAGAGGAGGATGCGGCGAAGAATGCCGCCTACCGCGCGGAGTATCCCACGCTCGACCGCTATGACGAGCCGGTGACCATCAAGGTGGCGGCCATTCAGTATGAGCTTGAACCCGATGTCAAGATCGGAACGACGCCCTATAACCAAACTTTCAACAAGATAGCGCTGGAAAAGTTGAATATCAAGCTCGAGTATAGCGTCGTCACGGCGAGCACGATGTACGACCAAAAGGTCAATCTTGCGATCGGTGCAAATCAGATGCCCGATATGTTCTATACGACGCAGGCGCAAATGTTTACCATGCTCCGCGATCAGAAGATGCTTGCCGACCTCACCGAGGCGTATTACAAGCTGAACGACCATCTTTTGGCGAACTACACGGATTACATGCCCGAGGCGATCAAGGCATGTATGAAGGAAGGGAAGCTCTACGCCCTTCCCCAGCAGACCAACCGCTTTGCGACGGCGCAGCGCCTCTATATCCGCAAAGACTGGCTGGAGATCGCGGGCGTCGAGGCGCCCACGACCATTGACGAGATGATCGAAGTCGGGCAGGCCTTCCTCGACCACAAGGAGGAGATCGCCGCGGCGACGGGCATTTCCGCCGCCAACGTCATTCCGCTCTCCCTACACAAGGATCTCACCTTCTCCGATTCTTACGGCGCAAAGGGCATGTTCAATGCACACGGCGCACAGCTCGGCGGCTACTTCTTGGGAGAGGACGGCAAGCTCTATTCCTCCAACACTTCGCCCGAGGCACAGGCGGCAGTGGAGACCATGCGCACCATGTACGAAAAAGGCATTCTCGACAGGGAATTCCTCTCCAACACTTCGGCGAGCGTGCAGAGCTACGTCTCGGCGGGCTTCGTCGGCATGGTATTCGGCGAGTGGTGGCTCCCCAAGGATTCGCTGGAAAAGGCAGTCACTTCGAACTCGGTGACGGGCGCCGATTGGGTATGGGTCGACCTTCCCTCCTACAACGGCCAACCGCGTCAGCCCATCGTCGATCGGCTCTTGATCTCCGGCTACAACCTCGTCTCTGCGAACTGCAAGCATCCCGAAGCGGTCGCAAAGCTCTGCAATCTCTTCTACGATATCTATTACAGCGACGACGCGCAGGAGCGTTACGGAACGGACGTGCTGCCCTCCAACGGGTTTTACTACCAGTTTGTCCCCATGAAGATCTGGGACGGCATGGATTCCTCCGTGGAATACCGCCGCGTACACAAGGCGTTCAACGAGCTCTATGAAAACGGGCTCAACAGCCGCGATCTGTTCAAGAGCGGTCTCTATGAGGATCTTACGAACGCGCAGATCGAAGGCTATGAGGCGGCGGGGGAGAAAATCTACCGCATTGCCGCAAACGACGCGGGCAACGGCTACTTCTGCATCCGGCGGGACGTCATAGCGCTCATCGATGCGAACGAAAAACTCAAAGAGGCGTTCAACTCGATGCGCAACCGCGAAAAACTTCTTCACTTTGCCGACGGCTATCCGTATTTCGTGGCATACAAGCAAAATGTTGCGACAAAAGACATGACGAAGGAAGAAAAGAAGGGGTGGGGCATCTACCATGAGATGGTCGACGAAAACGGGAGCTATGCCTATGTCGTTGCGTTGTCCGAGGGGGAGAAACCCGCAAGATACAACGAGTTCTACGGGACCGCGCTCTCGGCGATGACCGATTACGGCGAATACATCACCACGCAGACGAGTACGTATTTCACGAAAATGATCTCGGGCGAGAGCAAGATGTCCGCCTTTGCCGAGTTCGTAAATGACGTCAACAAAAACGGCGGGCAGACCATCGTAGATCAAGTCAATGCCTGGTACAAAGCAGTACACGCTTACGACGAATGATGTTGCCCAAAAAACGCGAGGAGGTATTTATGGAAGAAATCATCGAGAAAGCCGAAACGGAAGAGACCGCTCCTCTGCCCGAAGAACAAGGTCAAAGAGCCAAGCGCAAAAAGATCAATCTCAAAGAGCAGCTCATTCTGCATTCCATGCTCTTCCCCGGTGTGGTCTTGGTCATTATCTTCATGGTCGTCCCCATGATCGGCGTCGTGATGGCATTCGAAAAATACAACGTCGCGCAGGGCTTTTTCGGATCGCCGTGGGTGGGGTTCAAGAATTTTAGCAATCTCTTCAACCGCCCCGACTTCTGGCAGGCGACGCGCAACACGTTCATCATCGCGTTCTGGAAGATCGTGTTCACATCGACGCTCTCCATTTTGCTGGCGCTCCTCATCAATGAGATCCGGCTGCGTTTCATCAAAAAGACGGTGCAGACGGTGCTCTTCTTGCCCTATTTCCTCTCTTGGGCGCTGCTCGGCAACATCATGGTCGATCTGTTTTCCTATTCGGGCGCGATCAACTACTTTTTGGAGATGATGGGGATCGATCCCGTGTATTTCATCACCTCCAACCGTTGGTTCCGCATCATCATCGTCGCGACGGACGTCTGGAAGACGATCGGCTATCAGATCGTCGTGTTTTTGGCGGCGATCACCAACATCGATCCGGCGCTCTATGAGGCGGCGAAGATCGACGGCGCCAACCACACGCAGCTCGTGCTTCACATCACGCTCCCCGGGATCATGAGCATGGTCGTTCTCATGAGTATCCTCAACATCGGCAACATCATGAACGCCGGGTTCGATCAGATCCTCGTCATGTACAATCCCTCGGTTTACGAAACTGGCGATATTCTCGATACGATGGCATACCGTATCGGTCTTTTGCAGGTCGGCCAATACTCCATCGGTACCGCGATCGGCTTCTTCAAGTCGGTCATCAGCGCCGTGTTCTTCTCGACCAGCTATTTCATCGCCTACAAAACCAAGGGCTACAAAATCTTCTGAGGGGGCGACATGGAAAACGTCAATGAAAAAAAGCGCCCGATGCGCATGAAGATCTCCGGGCCGCGCCGTGCGTTCCTCATCATCAACACAACTTTGCTCGTCCTGTTTGCGCTTCTGTGCCTTGCGCCCTTTTTGAACCTTCTCGCGACCAGCCTTTCGAGCGACGAGGCGGTCAATGCGGGCAAGGTGGGCCTGTTGCCCGTCGGATTCACGATGAATGCCTACAAGGTGCTCGTCACCAAGATAGCGTTCTTCCGTGCGTTCGGCATGAGCGCTCTGCGCGTCGTTCTCGGCACGGTGGTCTCGGTAGGCGTCATCACGTTGGGGGCGTATCCGCTCTCGAAGGGGAACGACGCCTTCCGCGGCAGAATGTTCTACACCGTTCTCTTCATCATCACGATGTTCTTCTCGGGCGGCCTTGTCCCGACGTACATCGTCATCACCAAACTCGGCCTCAGCGATAACATCCTCGCGCTCATTCTCCCCACGGCAATGAACGCATGGAACATGGTGCTTCTCATCAACTTTTTCCGTCAGATCCCCAAGGACCTGACAGAGGCGGCAACGTTGGACGGGGCGGGGCACTACCGCATTCTCTTTCAGATCGTGCTTCCCGTGTCTCTTCCCGCGCTTGCAACGGTCATCCTCTTTACAGGCGTCCAGCATTGGAACAACTGGTTCGACGGTCTTATCTACATGTCGCCGGATAATTTCCCGTTGCAGACGTACATCTACAACATGATCAACGAGGCGAACATCCTCCGCCAGCAACTCGTGGCCAACCCCGGCGATGCGGCGCTTCTGGCGCAGATCCCCACGAAGACGCTGGAATCCGCGCAGATCTTCATCGCGATCCTGCCCGTGATACCGCTCTATCCGTTCGCGCAGAAGTTCTTTATCAAGGGGCTCGTGCTCGGATCGGTCAAGGAATGATCCCCCCAATAAAATAAGGAGATATATTATGAAAGGTTTGAAGAAATTCATGGCACTTTTCACCGTTCCCGCGCTGCTTTTTGTGGCGGCCGCGTGCGACTTTGGCGGCGGCACGGGCGATGGCGGTACGGGCGGCGGCACGGGCGACGGCGGCTACAAGGACGTGATCGAGCGCCCCGACATCGAAATGCCCGCAACGCCTCCGCAGGCCGTCTATCCCGAAAAGCCCGCAGAAAAACCGTCTGCGCCCTCGGGCGGCGCCGCAGCGATCTCTTCCTACACGGCGTTCAAGGCGGAGAGCACCTATAAGATCGAAGGGACTTCGCCCGTTCACATCAGCTATCAGGATGTGACCAACTTCGCATACGTCTATGCCGCGGTGGAAAACTATTCTCCCGCGTATGGAAACGTCAAGATCACGCTGAATTGCAGCGGCGCGGAGCGCCTTGCCATACAGGCGGTGTATTATGAGGCATACGATCTCGGCTACGCTCCCGTCACCGTGCATTTGCAGGAGCTGACGGAAGGCGAGCAGTATGCGATCTTCGAGATGGGCGAATCTCTCATCACCGACAAGAACTATACCGCGGTGCAGGGGCAATCGGTCAAGGATAAGACCATTCTCGGCTTTGTCATCTTCATCGACTCCCTGCCTTCGTATGCGCCCGTGACCGACGCCTCGGGTGCGCTGGATATTGTCAACTTTGAATTTTTGCCCGACGGCGACCCCGCCCTCGAAGACAGGTATGTCAAGCCGATCGCCGATCTTTCCGAAGCGACGGCAGACAGTGGCGTCACCCTCACGAAAGGGGAGGGGAAGCTCACCGCGTCGGGCAGCGGCTCCCTCTATATCCCCGTCGAGAAATACAGCGCGGACTATGCGAAGTTGCAGGTTGCGCTGAATGGGACCGCGGGCGCCAAGGCGGAGATCGCCGTGCAATACACCCTCCCCGGGGCGGCGAGCGCGGTCTCCAAAGCGACGCAAGTCACGCTCACGGGCGGGGACGAGTCCTTCGAATACGACTATGAGAACGTGATGCCCGATTCGGACAACGACGATCTCAAAACGCAGTATGTCAAGAACGGGACGGTGACGGCGGTCGTCGTCACGCTCACGGGCGGAGACGAGCTCGGGATCGAGGGCGTTACCTTCATCCGCACGGCAAAGACGGAGGCTTTCGTCTCGGACAATTGGGTCTCCAATTCGAGCGACATCACCATTCCGCGCGCGGCAAACGGCGGCAATGCAAAGCTCGAGATGATGTTCAACGAGAGCTGGCTGAACATCTCCGTCGGCGTGAAGAACGGTGCGAACGTGACGGGGATGCAAATCAAGGTCTACGCGCCCGATGGGCTCACGCACCTCGGCATCGGCATTGTCAACAACGCCACGTCCCACAGCGAGGGCCAAAATCCCGGCCAGTTCATCCTTCGCGGTTCGGCGACCCTGTTCGACGGCAGCGACTCTGTCTTGTCGGGCCCGAACGGCGTCCTCGGCGGGGAGAATCTCGAGGGCATCGTGGAGACCATCTCCTACGATGAGGCGGCCAAGATCTACACGATCGGCTACGACTTCTCCAAGATGCACCTTACGGACAACAGTAAGTTCGAGGACTATACGATAACCTCGCTCATCTTCTATCCGCACTGCCCCGATCCCTGCGCGCAGAAAGCGCAGCACCAATACGACGGCACCCGCGCGCTCTACTTCTTGTCCATCGATCTCATCACAAAATAAACACTTCATTCCCCCCCTGAGCCTATCCGGGCAAGCAGGGACGTCCTGCCCCCGGATAGGCAATAGGAGGGAGAGATCCAACGGCATAAACGGCGAAACACCGTGAAATATGAAAATCAGGAGGAAATTATGAAGGGTAAGAAACTACTTATGGGCGCGCTCACTTTGGCGATGCTCTGTACGGCGACAGCGGGCGGCTCCCTGCTTGTTGCGCATGCTGCCACGACGCCTACAGTCGGCGCGTTCTACGAGGCGTGGAGCGGCACGAAGTATTCCGTCAACGGAACTTCTGCGACTGAGGCGGAGAACAAGACGCAGATTTCCTATCAGTGGACGGCTGTCGAATATAACCGCTTGCTTGTTCATGTCACGGGGGCTTCGTCCTCTTCGACCGTTTCGGTCAAATTGAAGCCCGACGCGGATATGGCTCTGCAGATCTGGGCATGTAATGCAGAGGGCGACTGGGATGCGGCTTACGGAAAACTCGTAGAGAACGATTCCATGACGGCAAACACCCTATACGAGAAGACCGGTACTCTTTCGGGACTTGGTGAGGCAACGGAGCTGTATCTCGGCTTCTATTTTGACAGCGGCGTGACGACGGATATCGTCAAGACTGTCACCGTCGAGGAACTCACCGTCGACGGGGTCAGCTACCAAAAGACGCCGTACACCGCGCCCGTCGAAACGCCCGACGCCGAATTCAAGGCATATTCCGATTGGACGGCGACGAACGCGACGTTCTCGGCCAACACGCTCGCAAAACTTCCCGAGACGGACGCTCAGTATGCGGACGCCGTCGATAACGGCGCGGGCAAGATCACGATCACCGATGCGAGCAAGCCCGCTACGATCGAAATTCCGTTCACCGAGGCGATCGCCGCTTGGCCGACCGCATGGACCCATCTCCACCTCAAACTCAAGTGGACGGGGCTCTCCGCAGTCATGGGGCACATCGAGGAGCCGGCCGAGGCCGACGCCAATCTGTTTACGAATGACATTCTCGGCGAAGATCCGGCTGCTTGGAATGCGACCCGCGTCAAGTCCGGTACGGAGGGATATTTTGTAGTATCCATCGATCTCAACACCTATTTTAAGGACCATCAAGGCGCGATCTCCAAACTCGTGTTCGTGACGACGCCCGAAGCGGGCGCATCCGCGGCGGAGCTCGATATCGCAGGGATGGCATTCGGCGGCGCGTCGGCTCCCGTCTTCATCAACGACCCCGAATATGTCCCCGACCTTAAAGTGGGCGATTGGGTGACTTGGAACACGCAGGTCACGTTGGAGCCGAGCGGCACGGTCGACGGCTACACGGGCGCAACCGTTGCTTATGATCCCGCAAACACGGCCGAGACAGAGCTGCAGTTCCATGTCGCGATCGCGGATTTCGATCCCGAACTTTACCCGACGCTCACCGTGGGATTCTATACGGATGCCGCGATCACGCTCGGCGTAGGATACGATTGGGCTTTGATCACGGGTTCGCAGCGCGAGGAATATGCGCCCGGCCATTATTTCGTTGACCTGGATATGACGAAAGAGAAGGCGGGGGATTTCCCTCTGCGCTTTTACTTACAGGCCAAAGAGGCGGCAGCAACAGTAGCCGAGGATCCCGTGCAAAGCCATATCGTCGTCGACACCGTCATCTTCCACGACGGCGAGGGCGCTTCCATTCTCACGGGCGAGATCAAGGCGCCGCTTACAGATACCGTTGTCGAAGCAAAAGATGGGAAGATCGAAGTCAAGTTCGACGCCAAGAACGGCGGCTACGACAACTACATCTCCATTCCCGTGGAGAATTGGTACTCTTTCGACCGCTATCTTCACCTCAACATCACGTTGAGCCATGCAACGGCGCTCGGCGTTTGGGGCGCGAATGCTTTCGGCGATCCCGAAACTTTGCAGATGGCGCACAAATTGCTCCCCGCAGGCACATACGATCTCTGGCTGGATGCTGCCCCGTCGGGCTTTGCAAACAACGGGAAAAATAACAACATCATGCTCTACTTCGACGTCCAGAATGTGACGGAAGGGTCGCTTGTAAAGACGGCCACCGTCAATACGCTGGAGTTTGCCCGCACCGCCGAAAAAGTATCCTCCCCCAACGGCGACGTCGTCAAGGTCGATTATCTCAACGGCAAGGCGACCTACGAAGCGACCTACGAAGTGGCGACCGACAAGGATTTCCAAACCGTGTTTGCAAGCGGCTCCGCCGTCACCCCCGGCATGAAGCTGTATATCCGTAAGGCAGACGGCAGCTCGGCGACCACCGAACTTGTGCTTCCCGTCACAACGCTCACCGAAGACATGATCACCTTCTCCACGATCACCGAGAGTATCATCCGCACGAATTCCTTTGCGGGCTATCAGTTCAGGCTCGGCGAGGATGGCAAGTGGATGGACAACATGGGCACGTGGGGCAACCTCAAGGCGGGGACCGAATACACGCTCTATGTCCGCATCAAGGCGTCGGAGACCGCCTTCGCTTCCGAAACGATCTCCTTTAAGGTCTCAACGAAGAGCGCCACAACGCCCGGCGGCGAGACTCCCGGCGGAACGACCCCCGGCGGCACGACTCCCGGTGGCACGACCCCCGGCGGCACGACCCCCGGCGGCACGACCCCCGGCGGCGAGACCAAGCCCGGCAACACGGACAACGCGAAGAATGACCTCGATTGGATAATCGGTTTGGCAGTCGGCGCCGCGGTAGTCGTTCTCATTGCCGGTGCGGCAGTCATTCTGTTCATTGACAGGAAGAAAAGATAAATAAAGAGCAAGGAAAAGGGAGGGAGACTATTTCCCTCCCTTATTTTTCAAAGAGATGAACTGCGAAGAATTTATGCGCGAGATAGGGCTCCCCGAGCGACATATCTCCGTTGTCAAACAGATCCCCGTTTCGGAAGAGGAGGTAAGTTCTCTTCCCGCCGCACCTTTTTTGGAGGCCGATTATGCGGGAGATCACCCCGGAAGAGTGCTTGCTCTGTTTGTGCATTTTCTTGCGGGCAGCGAGTTTGCATACCGCGTTTGCGGACTGAGCCGTGAGGAATGGCTGAATACCATGCGCGATGTGGCAATCTGGAGCAAGCATCTTTATGCCGAAAGGGGAGAGATCGGGCTGCGTGAAACAGGGTGGCTTGCCCATCTTGTCCGAACGGAAATTTTTCGGCTCGGGAGATTGCAGTTTGTGCCGCGCCTTTCCGAGGGTGAGATCGCTTTCAACGGACGCACGTTTCCTGCGCGGACGCCCTATTGTGAAGTCCATATTCCCGCGGAGGGCAAGCTGTCGCAGGCGGAGGCGGATGCGTCCTTTGCGCGTGCGAAGGAGCTCTTTGCGCCTCGCTTTTTCAGTTGCGATTCGTGGCTGCTCTCCCCCAAACTCAAAAATTTTCTCGACGGCGGCAATATTCTTGCGTTTGCGTCGCGGTTTGCCGTCGTAAAAACAGACGAAAACGATCGGAGCGCCGAGCGGTACATTTTCGGAACAATAGGGGATCCGCGGGAATACGTTGCCCGAAATCGCTTTTCAACGCGCGTGAAAGAGGCCGCGTGCGCGGGCGACTATATCGGGAGCGCGCTTGGATATCTGCTTGCGTAGGGCTTGGCGTGAGGAATGGGGGCGGACCAAGCCCGTGTAAGCGCCCCCTTGGCTCCCCTTACAGGGACAGCAAGGGGGTGACGCTTACCACGACATGGACCGAGTCTGAGGGTACCATGTCCGCGATAGAGCTTCATGAAGCGTGCCCCCTCCATGGGAGGGGGTAGGGGGGTGGGGTGGCGACGGGGCCATGCTAAGCGAGCCCGACGAGGCCCAACCCGCGCGTCATTCTGCCCGACGGGGCCCAACCCGAGCGTCATTCTGAGCCGATAAAGAAAGAATAGAGCGAACTGCCCATCCGCGAAGAATCTTGCTACGATCAAGCCCGTGTAAGCGCACCCTCGGCGCCCCTGTAAGGGGAGCTCCGCCGATGCCCTTTCGGCGGTGAGGGGTTTTCTTGCCTTCCCTTTTGGGGAAGGTGCCCCGTAAGGGGCGGATGAGGCCTCATCAGTCTCGCTTTGCTCGACAGCTTCCCCAGAGGGGAAGCCGAGAAACCCTTTCGGCGCACAAGGGCAGTGCGCCACTTTCCCTTACAGGGACAGCAAGGGGGTGACGTATTGTTTCCCGAGAAGCCTGCGTGGCCAAAACGGCGCGCAGGTTTTTTTCGCGCAGGTTTTTTCAGCGTTTTTCATGCCGAAAATGTCCGCAAAGTGTTGAGGGTTTTCGCGCTTTCCTCTACAATTTTAAGAAAATCCTTCAGGAGGAAAGTATGAAATACCAAGACTGGCTCGGCGAATGGCTCGCGGTCTGCGTGCGGCCAACCGTCAAGCAACGGACCTACGAGAAATACGAGCGCATCTGCCGCCTCAAACTCGTCCCCGTTCTCGGAAACTATGAGCTCGACGAGCTCTCCCCAAGCGTTTTGCAACGGTGCATCGCAGACATGGTACCATCGTTTTCTGCCATCACCGTCAATATCGCCGTCTCTGTCCTCAAAAGCTCTCTCAAAAAAGCCGTTGCTTACGGCCACGCCGCGCGGGAGTTCTCGGGCGTCATTTCGCGCCCCCGCGCCCCCGAACAGAAGGTGGAATGTTTCACCCGCGAGGAGCAAAAAAAGCTCGAGGCGTACATCCTCAAAAGCGACCGCAAAAAGCTCGTCGGCGTCCTTCTCTGCCTCTATACGGGCCTCAGGATCGGCGAGCTCTTGGCCCTCACTTGGGACGACATCGACTTTGCGGCCGGCGTTCTCTCGGTTACCAGATCCTGCCATGACGGGTGGTCCGAAGCGGGCTTTTATCAGATCGTCGAGGCCCCCAAGACGGGCAGCTCCACGCGGCTCATCCCCCTGCCCAAACAGCTGCTCTGTATCTTAAAAAGGCTGAAAAAAGAGGGCGGCGGGCCATATGTCATCGGGGGGAAGGATCCCACGCCCGTCCGCTCCTATCAGCGCACCTTCGAGCTCCTGCAAAAGAAACTACATATCCCGCACCGCCGTTTTCATGTCCTGCGGCACACGTTCGCTACCCGTGCCCTTGAATGCGGCATGGATGTTAAGACCCTCTCCGAGATCCTGGGGCACAAGAATCCGACCGTTACGCTCAACCGCTATGTTCATAGCCTCATGGAGCACAAACAGCAGATGATGAACCGCCTCGGCAAATTCCTGCAATAAAAAAACGGGCGGGGTTGCCCGTTTCTACACGCGGAATATTCTCTTCCGTGACTTCGTTTGGGGATACCATGTCCGATACCAACCTTATTCGAAGCGTCATTCCGAACGGAGTGAGGAATCTCAGACATGCGCTTTCATTGGTATAAGCGGAAACTCCGAGATTCCTCGGCTACGCCTCGGAATGACGTACTTCACAACGATAATGATCCCGCGGAGGGGCAGTTCAGCCCGAGCTGGGGTTCATGAGGTCGCACAGCTTGACAAGGGCGTTTGAGACGGGGAAGGCCGCGAGGATCACGCAGGTGATAAAGAGGATCTGCGGGAAGGTGAACACGACGTTTGCCCAGCCGTCAAACACGATGTTCCCGAGAATGGGCACCGACATGACGAGGATGCACGCCGCCGCGGAGACCGCATAAACCGCCGCCCGCAGGATGTTGAAGGGTTGCAGGATCCGGAACAGCATGACGAGCCCGCCGAACGTCAGCGCCAAGAGATACATCGCGTCGAGCGTGACGCCGGAAAATCCGTACGTCTCGGGCAGCACGAGCGCGGCGATATAGACGGCCATGATGCACGAGATGAGCGTGACGGCGCCCGGGATACTTCGCGACATGACGTAGGGGATGAATTTTCCCTTGACCCGTGCCGTGTTGGGCTGGAAAATGGTGACGACGGTGGACGGGAAGGCCGCGATGAGCACCTCGAAGAGCAGCATGTTGTTGGTCTTGAAGAAATATTGCGTGCCGAGCAGCGCGCACAGGACGGCGAGCATGGTGATGAACAGCGTCTTCATGAGATACAGCGACGCACTCGCCTTGATGTTGTTGATGACCCGCCTGCCCTCATAGACGACGGAGGGGAGATTCATGAAGTTGTTATCCATGAGCACGAGGTGGGAGACATTGCGCGCCGCCTCCGACCCCGAGGCCACCGAGATGGCACAGTCCGCTTCCTTCAGGGCGAGGATGTCGTTGACGCCGTCCCCCGTCATCGCGACGGTGTTGCCCTGCTTTTTCAGCGTCTTGACGAGAATGGCCTTCTGCTCGGGGGTCACCCGCCCGAAGACGGTATATTGGTTGGCTACGTTCTCCACTTCGAGGTCGGTGAGGCCGTCGAGCGAGATATACTTATTGGCATGCTTCACGCCCACGCGCCGTGCCACTTCGGAGACGGTGACGGGGTTGTCGCCCGAGATGATGCGGATCTCCACGTCGTTCTCGCGGAACCACTTGATGGTCTCGATGGCGTCGGTCCTCACATTGTCGGCGAGCGTGATGATGGCTACGGGCCTGAGCACGGAGGGCACCCTTTCCCCCGAGAGCGCGTTCTGCGAATAGGCGACGACGAGCACCCTGAGCCCCGATTGCGCATATTGCTTCACGATCTTGTCCACCTTGAAGGGAATGGGCCTGAGGACGAATTCGGGGGCACCCATGACGAAGGTACCGAGGTCTCCGAAGGTCACCGCCGAGAGTTTTCTCTTGGAGGAGAAGGGGAGGATGTCCGTCGCGGCGAGCGTGTGCGAATGGCCGAAATGCTCGGTGAGCGCGATGGAGGTCTGGTTGTTGTCGTCGAGGGCGAAGAGCATGCTCCCCATGATCTCCTCGAAGGGCGTGTCGATGAAGTTGCCGAGCAGCATGCAGTCGTTGACCGTCATCCTCCCGTCGGTGATGGTGCCCGTCTTGTCGAGGCACAGCACGTTGACGCGCGCGAGCATTTCGAGGGAGTAGTGGTCCTGCACGAAGGTGTTCTTCTTGCCGAGGCGCAGGATGCCCATCTCGATGGCAAACGAGGTCAGAAGCAGCAGCCCCGAGGGGATCATGCCGACGATCACGGCGCAGGTGAGCTGGATGGTCTGGGAGAGCCGTTCCCACTCATCGACGCCGCCGGAGGCCACCATGTCTGCGGTGATGGCGTCCCAATTCCGCCAGAACATCAAAACTGCGATGATGACGATGAGCACGCCGATGCCGCGGATGAAGAGGTTGATGGAGCTCATGATCTCCGAGTGCGGCTTCTTATACTTCTTGGCCTTGGAGGTGAGGGAGTTGAGATAGGTCGCCGCGCCCACCTTTTCGGCGCGCACGCGGCAGTTCCCGCTCGAGACGAAGGAGCCCGCGTAGAGCATGTCCCCGGGCTGTTTCTTGACGGGCAGGGATTCGCCCGTGAGCAGGGATTCGTTGACCTCCACGTTGCCGTCCGCGAGGATGCAGTCGGCGGGGACCTGCTGGCCCGTCTCGAGGAGGATGACGTCGTCGAGCACGAGTTCGCGGATGGGGACTTCGTATTTGATCCCCCCGCGCACGACTTTGGCCGAGGCGGAGATGAGCACGGCGAGCTTGTCGATTTGCCGCTTGGCGAGGATCTCCTGCACGATGCCGATGAGAAGGTTTACGGCAAAGATGGCCACGAAGAGGAACTGCGTGATGGCGGCCCCTGCGTAGACGAGGGCGAGCGCGACGGCAAGGCACAGAAAGTTGAAGAACGTGCAGATGTTGCCGAAGAAGATGCTCGCGTAGGATTTGGAATATTTCTTGTTGACGTCGTTGAAGAGAAGTTGGGTGCGCCTTTTTTCCACCTGCTCCTGCGTGAGCCCCTTTTCGAGGGAGGGGCTGAAACGCTCCACATCCTCGGAGGCGGGGATGGCCTTTGCATGGCGGAAGCGCTTCATGAGTTTTTTATCGGGGGCACTTCTCTTGCCCGGACGGTTCCCGAGCACGCGCGAAGAGAAGGACTGTTTTTCCTCCCGCATCTCACGGCCGCTTTCGGGTTCGTCGCTCATAGGAGACCTCCTTGTTGGAAATCGGATACCACCATTATACCACGCGGCGGGGGAAAAAGTCAAAACATCTTCCTGCATTTTTTCGTGAAAACACGAAAGCATGGCTGAAAACATTGCCTTTTTGCGTCAAAAGGTGTATAATGGAGAAAAATCTATGAAATGAGGTCGATTTCAAATGATAGATATCGCCGTGCTTCGTGCAGACCCCGACAGGGTGCGCGAAAACATCAAAAAGAAATTTCAGGATCAGAAACTTCCCCTCGTAGACGAAGCGCTCGCCCTCGATACGCGCCGCCGCGCCTTGCAGACGGAGGGGGACACGCTCCGCGCCGCCCGCAACAGTCTCTCCAAGAAGATCGGGCTTTTAATGCGCGAGAAGAAGACGGAGGAGGCCGAGGCCGTGAAGGCAGAAGTCGCCCGTGACGCCGCCCGCCTCGCGGAGATCGAGAAGGAGGCCGCCGAGACGGACGCCCGCCTCAAAGAGATCATGATGCGCATCCCCAACTTCGTCTCCGCAAACACGCCCGTCGGCAGAGACGACTCGGAGAACGTCGAGCGGCAGCGCTTTTTGCAGCCCAAGGTGCCCGATTTCGAAGTGCCTTACCACCTCGACATCCTCGAAAAGCTCGCGGGCATCGACATCGACAGCGCGAGAAGGACGAGCGGGCAGGGATTCTACTACCTCACGGGCGACATTGCCCGCCTGCACTCCGCCGTGCTCGCCTATGCGCGGGACTTCATGATCGGCAAGGGCTTCACCTACTGCATCCCTCCCTTCATGATCAGATCCGACGTCGTCTCGGGGGTCATGTCCTTCGAGGAGATGGACGGCATGATGTATAAGATCGAGGGGGAGGACCTCTACCTCATCGGCACGAGCGAGCACTCCATGATCGGCCGCTTCATGAACACCACCCTCGACGCAAAGCAGCTTCCCCTGACGCTCACGAGCTATTCGCCCTGCTTCCGCAAGGAGAAGGGGGCGCACGGTCTCGAAGAGCGCGGCATCTACCGTATCCACCAATTCGAGAAGCAGGAGATGATCGTCATCTGCAAGCCCGAGGAGAGCGAGGCATGGTATGAGAAGATGTGGAACTACACCGTCGAGCTCTTCGTCTCCATGGAGATCCCCGTCCGCACCCTCGAATGCTGCACGGGGGACCTCGCCGACCTCAAATACCGCAGCGTGGACGTGGAGGCGTGGTCGCCCCGCCAGAAGAAGTATTTCGAGGTGGGGTCGTGTTCCAACCTCACCGACGCGCAGGCGAGAAGGCTCGGCATCCGCTATAAGGACGAGAGCGGGAGCCACTTCGCCCACACCCTCAACAACACGGTCGTGGCGCCTCCCCGCATGCTCATCGCATTCGTCGAGAACCACCTCCGCGCCGACGGGAGCGTCTACATTCCCGAAGTTTTGCGCCCCTACATGGGCGGACAGAAGGAGATCGTGCCCAAAAAGTGAAGTACGTTTTTTTCGACATCGAGTGCGCGTGCGTCTTCAAATACACCGCCAAGATCTGTGCCTTCGGATACGTCGTCACGGACGAGGAGTTCCACGTTCTCGCCCGCGAAGACATCCTCATGAACCCCAAGGGCAAGTTCCATCTCACCGACCGCAAGGGGGGCGAGGGGCTCGTCTTGCCGTATGAATACGAAGACTTCAAGAAATACCCGCTCTTCCGCGAGGAATACCCCCGCATCAAGGCGCTCTTGGAGGACAAGGAGACCATCGTTCTCGGACATGCTACCCTCAACGACGTCAACTACCTCAATCTCGAGACCAAGCGCTACAAGCTCCCGCCGTTCAAGTTCACCTTCCACGACACGCAGTTTTTCTGGATGAACACGGAGGGGGACTACACGCGGCAGGTGGGGCTCGGCATCATGGCCGAACAGCTCGGGGTGGACTTCACGCCGCACCGCGCCGTCGACGACGCCTATGCGACCATGCGCGTCTGCGAGGCCCTTTGCAAACGCGAGGGGGTCAACGTCGAGGGACTGATCTCCCGCTACCGCATCCGCGGGGGACGCATCGAGAACTACCGCTTGCAGACGCCGAGCTCGGCGGGGCAGAAACAGTATTATGCCGACCGCGCAAGGGAGCGCGAGGAATACCACCGCGCCCACGAGGAGTTCTACCGCTACGTCAACAAATACATGCACCGCCGCAAGAAAGGGGGCCCGCTCGAGGGAAAAGTGTTCTGCTTTGCAAAAGATGTTGAAATCGACGTACCCATGTCCGTGGATCTCGTCGCCTCCATCTTTCGCGCAGGCGGGAAATATACCTCCCATCCCACGGAGTGCAACGTCTACATCGCCCGCAGCGAGGGGGGCATGCGCTACGGGAATGCCATGGAGAACGGGGCGGAATTCGTGCCGCTCGCCCGTATCCGCGAAGAGCTCTTGGAGGAAGCATAGGCATGGAATTGCCCGAAAAATTCATAGAACGCATGCAAAAAAGGCTGGGTGAGGAGTTCCCCGCCTTTTTGTCGTCTTACGGCCGCCCGCCCGAACGGGGGCTGCGGGTCAACACGCTCAAGATCTCCGCGGAGGAATTTGCCCGCCGCGCGCCCTTTCCCCTCGGAGAACGGGTGGCGTGGGAGAAGAATGCCTTTTATATCGGGGAGGAAAAGCCGGGCGCCGACCCATACCACTTTGCCGGACTCTACTATTTGCAGGAGCCATCGGCGATGTCGGTGGGGGGCATGTCCGAGGTTTACCCCAAGCGGCGCGTTCTCGACCTGTGTGCCGCACCCGGGGGGAAGACGACCCAGCTCGCCGCGCAGATGGCGGGGGAGGGCATTCTCATCGCCAATGAGATCAATTTCCCGCGGGCGAAAATTTTGTCGCAAAATGTCGAACGCATGGGCATTGCCAACTGTGCCGTGACGTGCGCCTTTCCCGATACGCTTTCCGCGCGCTTTCCCGCCTATTTTGACCTCGTGCTCGTCGACGCGCCATGCTCGGGCGAGGGCATGTTCAAAAAAGAGGAGAACGCTATCTCCGAATGGAGCGCGGAAAATGTGGCCCGCTGTGCCGCGCGGCAGAGAGAAATTTTGCACGAAGCCGCGGACATGGTATGCCCCGATGGGCTGCTCCTCTATTCCACTTGCACCTTTGCCGAGGAAGAGGACGAGTGGCAGACCGAGGACTTTTTGAAGCGGCACCCCGCCTTTGAGTGCGTGGAGATGAAGAAGATCTATCCCCATCTCGCGCGCGGGGAGGGGCACTTTTGCGCGCTGCTGCGAAGAAGGGAGGGAGAGATGCGGCGCGCAAAGCCATACCCCCTGCTCCGCAATGCGCAGGCCGAAAAGGCATACCGTGCGTTCGCGGAGGACTTCTTCACGGAGCCGCCCGAGGGGACGGTGCACACGCTCGCAGACGGGCGGATGTATCTCGTGCCCGCAGGCATGCCGGACGTTACGGGGCTGAGCCTTCTCCGCCTCGGCGTGGAGCTCGGTGAGTGGGACGGCAAGCTCTTCAAGCCCACCCATGCCCTTGCCATGGCCTTCGGAACGCGGGCGCGGCGGAAGGTTTTGCTCCCGCGGGAGGAGGCCGTGCGCTATCTGCGCGGCGAGACGGTGGGGGCCTGCCTTGCGGACGGTTGGTGCGTCGTGTGCGTGGAGGAATTCCCCTTGGGCCTCGGCAAGACCGTCTCGGGCACGGTCAAGAACCACCTCCCCAAGGGCCTGAGAATGCACTCGCTTTGAAGGGGTTTCCGCGTTGTGGGAAACGCGTCATCCTGAGCCGCAATGACGATACGAAGTCCGACACAGCTGTCTCCGAAGGATCCCGAAGAACGAAGTCCGATTGCTGAGACTATGCGCTATAATACGTCATGCAGACCAAGTGTTCTAATCACGTCATGTTGAGCCCCGTCGAAACATCACATTATTATAATGCGGTGACCCTTCAACTACGTTCAGGGTGACGTGATAGAAACAAAAGCGCTCTAATCACGTCATGTTGAGCCCCGTCGAAACATCACCTTATTATAAAACTGCGGTGACCCTTCGACACAGCTCAGGGTGACGTGATTGGAATGCCTTATTCGTTCACACCAGCTTGGTCGTAGCAAGATTCCTGCGCACAAATAAAAAATCTCCCCGCGGCGGTGCCGCGGGGAGTTCGCATATCTTTCTTATTCGTTGTAGGGATCGTTCTCGTCGCGAGGCTCTTGCTTCTTGGAAGGCTTCGCAGGCGCGGGAGCGGGTGCGGGCTCTTCGGCGGGCGCCTCGGTCTCCGTCTGTCCTTTCGCGGGCTTGGGTGCCTTTGCCTTCTTGGGCGCCTTCGCGGAGGTGCGGTGATACTTCTTCCACAGACGGCGGAAGGCGAGCACGCAGACGGCGAAGATGAGCGCGGCCGCGAGCAGGATGGAGGAGAGCAGCAGCCAGATGTTGCCGCCGTTGTTCAGGCCCGAGTTGTCGTCGGTATCCGTGTCGGTGTCGGTGCTGTCGTCTGTGCTCCCGAGATCGTCGGGCGTGACGGTGACCTCGTTCTCCCCGTAGCTCATGAACACGGTGACGCTGGGCATGCCCGTGCCGAGCAGGGTGCCGTCTTCATCGTTGCAGAGGAGCCACATCAGCTGCTCGGTGTGCGAGGACTGCTCATACGAGCCCCAAGGGTCGCCGAGCTTCTCTTCGTCCTGCGTCTCGTCGTAGCGGAGATATTCGGGCGAATCGAAGAAGGTGAAGGTGTAGTAGAGGGCGAGCGCATTGCCGTTGTCGTCGGTTTCGGGCAGATTTTCGTCGTCGGCGACGCCGAGGCTGTCTTTCAGCGCTTCCACGGAGGCGTCACGCATGGCGTCGTAGTTGCTCGCCGTTTCCGTCTTGCAGCGGTCGAAGAAGACGTAGCCGCCTTCGGGCAGGCCGTTGGCCGTGTTGCCGCGGTCGCCCGCCCACAGCTCGAGACGGTAGTCCTTTGCCGCGTTGCCGCCGTTCACATAGAAGGTGAGCGTTACCCACTTGCCCGCGTTGTCCGCGGTACCCGTGACCGTGAGCTTGGCCTCATACTTGCTCTTGTCGAGCCCGGCGTAGTTATAGCGCACGCCGTCGGTAGCGGGAAGGTTTACGACTTCCTGCGTGTATTGGTCGGTATCTTTGTCGTAGTAGGCGTAGAACTTGCCCTCGTGCCCGTAGTAGGCGATGGTGCCGTCCGTCGTCACGAGGTTGCCTTTGTCGTCCGTCTCGAAGGAGGAGAGGTTGGCGTAGTACACACCCGACGTGTCGCCCGCCTTCTTGTAGAGACCGTTGGGCTCGCGCGTGTACAGAATATCTTCTGTCTCGTCGAAGTCCTCGGCGGCGGGGTCGCCGCTGACGATGTTGCCGTCGTCGTCATACCAATAGGTGACGGCGGGGAGGGTGGGGCCGAGGCGGTCTGCCTTGTTCTCGGACGAGACGTCGGTGAGGTACACGGTCGCGGTGGCGCCCTCGGAGAGTTTCACGCGCACGGAGATGCGGCTCGCGGCATTGGCGGCCACGTTGGCGCTCGAAGCAAAGAATCCGTAGGAAGGCGCGGCCGCCTGCGCGGTGTTGAGGATGACGAGGGGCTGGTAGGCCGCGTCGACATTGCTCATCTCCGTCCCGAATTTGTTGCCGAAGATGTTCTTCCACCACTCGTCGGGGGCCGTTGCGTCGCCTGCGATGTTGTTGAGGGTGTTCATCCAAAGGTTGGGAAGATAGTCTTGATTGGAGACATCCTGCTCGGAGACATCGAGTTCGAGGTATTTGTCCGCCTGTTCCGCGGAGAGCAGGCCCGCGTAGATGCCATGCTTTACGGCAAGCGTTTCACGGTCTGGATTCTTGTTGGTGATGTTGCCATCGTTGTCTTTTTGGCTCTCGACGAGGACATTGCTGCCCGCGAGCACGCCCGTGTAGCTCACGGGGATGGAGAGACCCTGCTCGAGGGTGGGGCCGTTCGCGGAGGCGTCATCGAACTTGGAGTCGTCTTTCACCGTCGCGGTGAGGGAGACCTTCTGGGCATAAGTGCCCGTGGCGGCATAGCCGTATTGCGCCTTGGTGAGCGGGCAGATCTTGAAGTTTGCGAAGGCCGCGTAGCCGTCGGTGTAGTCTGTCTTGGAGGTGCTTGCGATGGCGGTGGGGCCATAGGTGAGTTTGAGGGTGAAGGTCTTTTCTTCCTCGGTGTTGTTCTCCACGAAGAAGAAGCAGCGCACCCAGCCCTTGTAGATATCCTTCATCGCGGGGTCGTCGGAGTTGGCGTCGATGTCGACGGCGGCGACGGTGGTGGAGTTGAACGCGGAGATGGTGTTCTCATTCTCGCCGTCCACGAGGATGGCGCTCGCGCCCGTCTTGCCCGAGGGGATGTTGCTCGTCTTCACGAAGAAGGAGATGAGGATGCGGTCCTTGGGCTGCAGGGAGAACTCGGGGTGGCTCACGGTGGCGGTGTAGGCCGCGCCGTTGGTGGAGAGCAGCATCACGATGTTCTCTTCGCTGTCGAAGGGGAATTTCTCCGCGAAGTCGTTCTTGTAGATAGTTTTGAGGTAGCCGTTGGTCGTCGTCTTGATGTCTTCGAGGGACATCAGCCCGGCGATGTTGTTGCGTTCGGTGTACCCGTCTGCCTTGGAGGTATCCGAGAGGGCGGGGTCGATGGACGCGGAGGTGTACGTCTTGCTGCCCGAGACCTCCTGCGTGAGGCCGAAGTTTACGAGATCGTTTTCGGCGGAAAGGTCGAGGTCGGAGATCTCATCCGTCTTGTTGAGGTCGAGCGCATAGACCATGTTCGCGGTCTGGGCTCCCGTTTCACTGTCGATGGCGTAGAATTTCTTCTCGTCGCCCTTGCTGTTGAGGTCGCAGGAATTGTCGGGCGTGAAGTCCTTGGTTTCGTTGTTATACTCCGTTTCGGAGATGACATCGCAGGTGACGTCGTCGAAGAAGGCATAGCCGTCGACGGCTTCATAGCGGTTGTCCGAGGAGCCCTGCCCGAGGCCGAGCACGACGCGGAAGGTCGTGGTGGCGAAGGAGTTGGCGCGGATATACACGGTATACTGCTGCCATGCGTCCTTGGTGTTGATGTTCTTGATCTGCATCTGGTCGAGCGTGGTGCCGCCGACGGTATTGGTGATGCCGATGTAGGCGCCCGCGCGCTTTTCGACGGGGATGTCGTTTTCGCCCTCCGCGGTGGCCGCATAGTGGTAGAGCTCGGAGGTGCGGACCCACACGGAGACCTTGGCCGCCGTGCCCGCGTTGAGGGTGACCGTCGTGCTCGAGGTGTAGTATTGCGCCGTGCCGCGGACGCCGTCCGAGGTGCGGTGGTTGTGGATCATGAGGATGGAAGAATCCTCCTCACGGCCCTCCTTGGCGTAGAGCAGGGGCTTGTCCGCCGAATTTGCGACTTCGTGGAGATATTCGAGGTCCTCGAAGTCGTTGGAGTAGCGGTAGTCGCCGTACAGCTCGAACTCGGAGGCGGAGTCGATGTCGTAGTAGTCGTAGAACTCGAGGCGGTCGTAGACGCTGGCCTCTTCCCAATGGGAGGTGGCGTCGGCGATGACGGCGTCGGTGAGCGTGTGCTCGAGTTCGTTGCCGTCGGCGTCCTTTTCGGGTTCGGCGGGGATGAGCTTATGGGTGGAGGCCGTCATATACTGCCAATGGGCGGTGTCGATGATGCCCGAGGCGGTATCCGAAGAGGGAGAGCCCGAGGAGAACGACCAATCGTTGGGCGAGCTGATAAAGGCGCGGCGGTCGTCGCGTTCCTTCTCGTCCATTTCCGAATAGAATTCGAAATTGCCGTTCTTCAGGAGCTGGGTATCGGTCGCGGAGACGGTCGTATCGTCCTCGTCATCGGGGTTTTCCTCCGTGGGATTGCAGGCGGAGACGATGCCGAGGGAGAGCGAGGCGGAAAGCAGAATGCTCAGCGCCGTGATGAAGCGCTTTCTTCCCTTTCCCGTAACAATGAATTTTGCCATAGACACACCTTATTTTGGCGGCCGCATCTTTTGGGGTGCGGCGCCGATATTTTTTCTTAGCAATATGTACTATTTTAATACAAATCCCGAAGAGTTGCAAGCACTTTCGCGGCGTATCCTTAAAAAAGGCAAATTTTTTTTCCGTTCGGCACATACTTTTTACGGAAATTTCGCAAAACGCCCGCCTTCTCATTCCGCGGGGCGGCGGGATGCGGCTACATATGCGACTTCGAAGAAGAGAAATTTTGGGCGGGGCGGCGGTCGGCATGCTCAACGGCCTGTTCGGAGGCGGGGGCGGCATGGTGGCAGTCCCCCTGCTGCGGGCGGGCGGCCGCACGGAAAAGAGCGCCCATGCCACGGCCATCGCCGTCATCCTGCCCGCTTCGGCGGCGAGCAGCGTCGTCTACCTTTGGAAGGGGCTCGTCCCGCTCGGGCTCTTTCTTCCCGCCGCCATAGGGGTCGTGCTCGGGGGGATCGCGGGGGCGGATCTGCTCTCGCATATCCCCGGGCGGGCCGTCACCTTCGTCTTTGCCCTTCTCATGCTCGCCGCGGGGCTGGGGATGCTCTTCGGATGAGCTTTTTGCTTCTGCTCTTGTGCGGCCTTGCGGGGGGCCTCTTGGGGGGCATGGGGCTGGGCGGCGGCACGGCGCTCATCCCCCTTCTCACCCTCGTCTGCGGCGTGGAACAGACCGCCGCGCAGGGCATCAATCTCCTCTCTTTTTTGCCCATGTCCGCGGCCGCGCTTGCCGTACACGCAAAAAAGGGCCTGCTCGCAAAGGAGGGGCTCGCCTCGCTCACCCTCCCCGCGCTGGTCTTTTCCGTCCTCTTTTCCCTGCTCGCCGCAGCCCTCCCCGCACGGGCGCTCTCCAAGGGATTCGGCGTATTTTTGTGTATCCTCTCGGGAAGTATCCTGCGGGAGAGCCTTTCCCGAAAAAACTTTCCCGAAAGGGAAAAATATTTTTCAAAAGGGTATGGACAAACCCGAAAACCTATGCTAAAATAGGGAAGCATTAGAATAGGGGAAGTTTTCGGAACTTTCGGAACGCCGCACGGTTTTTGTAAGGGAAGCATGCGGACGGAAATTCGTGAAAGCACTCTATCTCCTGCGTTTTGGCGGATCCACTCCGGCGAAACGCCCCCAATTTGTCGCATGCGACTTCTTGTCCGTTGAAACGGCGAATCGGAACAAAGTAAGTTAAGGCAGTAAAAATAAACGACTCACGGAATTTCTATGCCCTCAGTGTGCCCCGCAGGGAGCTTCTGAACGGATAGAAATTCGTGAATAAGGAAATCACATGGAAAAAATCGGTATCATCGACCTCGGCTCGAACTCCGCACGCCTCGTGATCGTACAGCTCTCGGGCGAGGGACACTTCATGGTGGAGGACGAGCTCAAAGAGAGCGTGCGCCTCGGGCAGGACATGGACCGCGACGGCTTCTTAAAGCCCCAGCGCGTGGCTGAGACCATCCGCACGCTCAAAATGTTCCGCCGTCTGTGCGACGCGAGGGGGGCAGACCGCATCATCGCCGTGGCCACGGCGGCGGTCAGGCGTGCCAAGAACCAGCGCTCCTTCCTCGACGAGATACAGGCCACCTGCGGCATCCGCGTAGACGTGCTCTCCGAAGAGGAGGAGGCTACCCTCGTCTACCGCGGCGTCATCAATTCGATGGATATCCCCAAGGGGATCATCCTCGAGATCGGCGGCGGGAGCACCAAGATCATCTACTACAACCGCCGCAGTCTCATCAACTTTGCCACGCTCGGCTTCGGCGCGGTGACGCTCACCGACCTCTTCTCGGACGACGGCCTTCCCCCCGAGGAACAGACGGCCAAGATCGAGGAGTTCTTCACCGAGCAGTTCAAGAAGATCCCGTGGCTTTCCGAAGTGGAACCCGACACCGAGATGATCGGCGTGGGCGGGTCTTTCCGCAACCTCTATAAGATCAACCGCATCGTGCGCAAGTATCCTCTCAATACCGTGCACAACTACCAGTTCACGACGGAGGACTTCACCTCCATCTATGAGATGGTGCGCGTTTTGGACGTGGAGAAGCGCAAGCGTATCCGCGGGCTCTCCCCCGAGCGTGCCGACATCATGCCCGCCGCGCTCGCCATCATCAAGTCCTTCACCGACTATCTGCACATCGAAAGTTTCACGCTCTCGGGCTGCGGCCTCCGCGAGGGCATCATGTTCAATACCGCCCTGCCCATGACGGTGGAGCGGCCCATCTCCGACGTGCTCTCCTATTCGCTCTCCACGCTCGTCAAGTTCTACGGGTGCGACGAGAAGCATGTGGAGAACGTCGTGCATCTCTCCATCCAGCTCTTCAAGCAGCTGCGCGTGCTGCACAAGTTCCCGCGCATCTATCTGAAAGTGCTCAAGATCGCGGCAAGTTTGCACGACTGCGGCCTGCGGATCCGTTACTATAACCACCAGAAGCACAGCCGCTACATGATCCTCTCGAGCGGGATCTACGGGGCCACGCACCGCGAGATCGTGCTGGCCGCGTTCGTGGCGGGCTGCCACCGCAAGGAAGACCTGCTCCCCTCCGATTGGAACCGCTATAAAGACATCGTCAGCGATGAAGACATGGACGTTGCGCGCAAGCTCGGCGTGTTGTTGCGCATCGCGGAGAGCTTGGACAGGAGCGGGCTCGGCATGGTGAAGGGGATCAACTGCGACGTGCTGGGGGACTCCGTCATCATGAAGACGGAGCTCGCGGGCGACGCGACGCTCGAGATCAGGCAGGCGATGAAGGCGGGCGGCGAATTCAAGCGCGCCTTCAAGAAGAATTTGGAGATACTTTAAGGCCAACTCAGAGCGACCCCTTGCCTTCCCCCCTTGGGGAAGGTGCCCGTAGGGCGGATGAGGTGACGACCACGCCAAGGCAGAGCGACCCCTTGCTGTCCCTGAAAGGGAAAGTGGCGCACTGCCCTTGTGCGCCGAAAGGGTTTCGCTCCTCATCCGCGAAGGATCTTACTACGACCAAGCTCGTGTGAACGAAGAACATGCCGGAACTCATCTTAGCTTCAAATTCACCCCGCCGCAGAGCCCTGCTTTCGGACATGGGGTATGTCTTTACCGTCGAGCCCTCAAAATTCGAGGAGATCTCCCGAGGGCTCTCCGCGCGCGATACGGCGCTTTTTTTTGCATACGGAAAGGCCGCCGACGTCTTTTCGCGCCATCCCGCGGCCCTCGTGCTCGGGGCGGACACCGTCGTCGCCTTAGATGGCGAGATCTTCGGCAAACCCTCGGACGATGAGGACGCAAAACGCATGCTCGGGCGGCTGAGCGGCAGAACGCACACCGTCTATACGGGCGTGGCCCTCCTCGGCGAGGGGATCCGCGAATTGGCAGTCGTCGGCACCGAGGTCACCTTCCGCGTGCTCTCCGCGGAGACGGTTGCGGGCTATGTGGAGAGCGGGCTCCCGCGCGGCAAAGCGGGGGCTTACGGTATTCAGGACGGGTGGCCGCTCGTCGAAAAAATCAACGGAAGTTATACGAATGTCGTGGGGCTGCCGACCGAAAAGGTGGGTACCATGCTCGCGGCGGCATATGGAGGAAAGTGATGTTAAGGCTTGCGATCGAACTTGGCACTTCGACAACGAAAATCTACGGCGTGGGGAGCGGGATCGTGCTCTCGGAGGCCACCTGCCTCGCCGTCAACCGCGCGAACGGCGAGATCCGCGCCTACGGAGACGACGCCAAGCGGCTCTACGGCAAGACGGCCGAGGAGACCGAGACGGTCTTCCCCGTCTATGAGGGCGAGATCGCCAACGTGAAGTATGCGGGCGCGCTGCTCGAATATTTTTTGGGGAAGGTCGTGCGCCGCGCCTTCCGCATCAGGGCGCTCTTCTGCGTTCCCTGCGGCATCTCCATTGCGGAGCGGGAGAAGTATTATAAGGTCGCAAAGGCGGCGGGCATCTCGGGCGTGGAGTTTGCGGAGACGCCCTTCCTCGTCGCGCTCGGGCAGGACGTGCCGCTCTCGGAGTCCAACCCCGTGTTCGCGGTCGACATCGGCGCGGGCAAGACGTCGATGGCCGTGTTCTCGCTCGACGGCATCATCGCGGGCATGACCATGAACATCGGCGGCAACAACATGGACACGCACATCATCGACCACATCGCGGGGCTGTATCACCTCAAGATCGGGCCGCAGACGAGCGAAAAGCTCAAGAACACGGTGGGGAGCCTGCTCGAATACGACAACCAGTCCATGATCGTCAACGGGCGGGACGTCGTGACGGGCAAGCCGCGCACGGTCACGGTGTCCTCGGGCGACGTGTTCTATCCCATCAGCGTGTATGTGGATAAGATCGTGGAGTACGCCGAGCTCGTTTTGCGCAAACTGCCTGCGGAGGTCTCTGCGGCGATGTGCAAGAACGGGGTATACCTTGCGGGCGGCGTTGCGGCGGTCGCGGGGTTCGGGGAGTACATCGCCTCCAAGTTGCAGATGGAAGCGCACCTTGCGGAGGATGTGCACACGGCGGTGGTGCTCGGCGGCGGCCGCGTCGTTGGCTCCGACGCCATGATGAAGAAACTCTGCGTGAAGTGAGATTTCGCGGAAGCATACAAGCACGTCATCCCGAGGCGTAGCCGAGGAATCTCGGAGTTTCCGCTTATTATAATGTAAGCGCATGTCAGAGATCCCTCACTCCGTTCGGAATGACGCTCGGGTTGGGCTTGGGCGCGGTGGTGGTAAGCGCGTCATCCTGAGCCGTAATGATGGAACGAAGTCCGACACGGCTGTCCCCGAAGGATCCCGAAGAACGAAGTCCGACTGTTTGATGAACAGACCATGCGTTCTAATTACGTCACCCTGACCGCGCGAGACTTCTATTTGTGATTCCGCGATACGAGCCGTAGGCGAAGTAACGTAGTTGAAGGGTCACCGCAGTCTTAATAATAAGGTGATGCTTCGACTAACGCTCAGCATGACGTGATTGGGAATGCTTGGCACGCAGTCCGGCCCTTTGCTGTCCCCGAAAGCGTTTTCCCCATACCATGTCCGAAGGAGGGCGTTCAAAAATGGTTCCAATGATCATACGCGGCGAGCCCTTTGTCGTCAACGTGAAGGCGGAGGAGTCCCTTCCCGAGACGGAGGAAGAATTCGGGCGGCTGTTGGCGCGTGCCGAGGCGGGGGAGGCGCGTGCGCAGTATCTCGTCGGGTCGTATTTCCGCGCCGAGGCCGATGAGATCGTGGCCGCCTTGCAGGAGTCGATCATGACGGGCAGCCGGGCCATGCGCGCCCCCTGCGGCATTTGGGAGACGGACTGCTTCGGCGACCGCGTCAAGGAGGAACACGAGAAGGCGTTTTTGTGGTTTGAAAAGGCCGCCGCGCAGGGCTATCCCGACGCGATCTATGCGCTTTCCGAATGCTATACCCGAGGCATGGGTACCGCCGTTTATCCCGAGAAGGGGCATGCGTTGCTCTTGGAGGCAGCCGAAAAGGGCTGTCTTTTTGCTGAGTACGACGTCGCGATGGAGTATTATAGCGGCAAGCAGGAGGACGCCGGGCAGGTCCCCGTGAAGCAAGATTTTCCAAAGGCGGTCTTTTGGCTGAAGCGTGCGGCCGCACAGGGCGACGCGCTCGCGCTCTACTTCCTCGCCAGATGCCTCGAGGAGGGGACGGGGATCGAAAAGAACGCGGAGGAGGCCTTCCCGGTCTACCGCCTCGCCGCCGAGTTGGGCAACCCGTGGGCACAGTGTGCGCTCGGCAGGTGTTTGGAGGAGGGCGTCGGAACGCCCAAGGACCCGGAGCAGGCGCTCGAATGGTACCGCCGTGCCGCGGACGGCGGTGACGCCGAGGCCTGGGATGCTTTGGACAGGCTATCGTAAGAGGCTTTGCGTCATCCGATCATCGTTGCGGGAAGCGTCCCCTTGCTGTCCCTGTAAGGGAAAGTGGCGCACTGCCCTTGTGCGTCGAAAGGGTTTCTCCTCATCAGTCTCGCGTTGCTCGACAGCTTCCCCGGCGGGGAAGCCGAGACCTTGCCTTCCCCCTTGGGGAAGGTGCCCCGTAAGGGGCGGATGAGGCAGGGTCGCCAAGGGGTCGCCACACGGGCCTGTTCGCAGCAAGATCCTTCGCGGATATGCAAATTTTCGTGAGGGGGCGAAAATCATTTGACTTTCCCTCCGAAAGCGCTATAATAGTAGAAAAAGGCGTTCAAAGCGGAAGAGACGCATCGCCGCGCTCCCATACAGAGAGCCGCCCCTTGGCTGAGAGGGCAGGCGGGAACGGATGCGGTATTCCCCCGCCAGCCGCCCCTCCGAACAGAACTTCAAGAGAGGCCGTTTTCCGCGTTAAGGACGAACAAGGTGCATACCATGTCCGCGATATGGGTGCATGAAAACAGGTGGTACCGCGTAAATTTACGCCCTGTTGACTTTGTGTCGGCAGGGCGCGTTTTTATAGCGAACGGCGTTTTGTTGCCCAAACAAAGCGTTTGAATAAAACATGGGAACAAAAAAGGAGAAAGCAATGGAAGAGAGCGACAAGATCGTAGAGGAGGCGCTCGCCGAGGCGGAAAAGGCCACGACGTCGCGCGGGCTCTATGAGGCCAAAATGAGGTTTTTGGGCCGCACGGGCAAGGTCACCGCGCTCCTCAAAAGCATGCGGGAACTCGCGGCCGAACAGCGCCCCGCCTTCGGGAAACGCGTCAACGAACTCCGCGAAAAACTCGAGGAGATGTTCGCCGCGCACGAGGAGAAAGTCAAGCGGCAGGAACTCGAACGCAAGCTGCAAAGCGAGCAGGTAGACGTCACCGAGCCCGGCCGTCACACCGCCAAGGGGGCCCTGCATCCCATCACGCGCACGAAAAACGAGCTCATCGACATCTTTGCCGGCATGGGCTTCGAGGTCTTCGAGGGCCCCGAGATCGAGAGCGAATACTATAACTTCACCGCTCTCAACACGCCCGCCGACCACCCCGCCCGCGACATGCAGGACACCTTCTACATCACCGATGAATTCCTCCTGCGCACCCAGACGAGCGCGGGGCAGATCCGTTTGATGGAGCAAAAGAAGCCGCCCATCAAGATGCTCTCCCCGGGCCGCGTGTTCCGCTCGGACGACGACGCCACCCACTCGCCCATGTTCCACCAGATGGAAGGCTTGGTCGTGGACAAGGGCATCACCCTGTGCGACCTCAAGGGCATGCTCGACGAATTCGCCCGCACCATGTTCTCCTCCTCATCGAGGACGCGCCTCCGTCCCTCCTATTTCCCGTTTACCGAGCCCTCCGTCGAGGTGGACGTGAGCTGCTCGGCCTGCGGCGGCAAGGGGTGCTCGCTCTGCAAGGGGACGGGCTGGATCGAAGTGCTCGGTGCGGGCATGGTCAACCGGCATGTGCTCGAAAACTGCGGCGTCGACCCCGACGTGTACACGGGCTTTGCCTTCGGCATGGGCATCGAGCGCATCGCCATGCTCAAATACGGCATCAACCACATCCGTCTGTTCACCGAGAACGACGTGCGCTTTTTGGAGCAGTTCAAAGACTGAGGAGGACGGACAATGAAAGTACCTTATTCATGGCTGAAAGAATTTGTGAAGACGGACATCCCCGCGGAGGAGCTTCAGGCAAAGCTCTTCTCGTGCGGGTTCGAAGTGGAGGAACTCATCTACCTCGGGAAGGACGTCGAGGGCGTCTTCACGGGGAAGATCGTAACGTGTGAAAAGCACCCCGACGCGGACAGGCTCACCGTCTGCAAAGTGGACTGCGGGAGCTTCGGGGTAAAGCAGATCGTCACCGCCGCGACCAACGTGTTCGAGGGGGCCGTCGTGCCCTGCGCTCTCGACGGCGCCACGGTAAAGCACGAGGGCGGGGTGCAGAAGATCAAGACGGGCAAGCTCCGCGGCGCGGTCTCCGAGGGCATGTTCTGCTCGGGCGAAGAGCTCGGGATCGGCGATGATTTTTATGAGGGAGCCGAAGTCAACGGCATCCTGATCTTGGACATGGGTACCCCGCTTGGCGTGGACATCCGTCCCATCGTCGGCATCGACGACTACATCTTCGACATCGCCGTGACGGCCAACCGCCCCGATTGTCAGAGCATTGCGGGCATTGCCTACGAGGTCGCGGCCGTGCTCGGCATCCCGCACGACGGATTTTTGCCCCCTTGCCCCTACAAGGCGGTGCAGTCGGACGTCAGGTTCACCGTCGAGGTAAGAGAGCCCGCGCTCTGCCCGCGTTATATCGGGGGCTATGTGAAGAACGTCGTCATCGGGAAGTCTCCCCAATGGCTCAGGCGGCGGCTCGCCCTGTGCGGCATGCGCTCCGTAAACAACATCGTCGACATCACCAACTATGTGCTTTTGGAGGTCGGGCAGCCCATGCATGCCTTCGACAGGCGCTTTTTGAGCGGGGATACCGTCATCGTGCGCCGCGCCGAGGAGGGGGAGCAGATCACCACGCTTGACGGGAAGCAATTCACGCTGCACCCCGAAAACCTGCTCATCTGTGACGCCGAGCGCCCCGTCGCGCTTGCAGGGATCATGGGCGGCCTCGACAGCGAGATCCGCGAGGACACGGCGGAGGTGTTCTTCGAGGCGGCGAGCTTTGTGCGCGACAGCGTGAGAAAAACTTCCCGCGCCCTCGGCCAGCGTTCGGATTCCTCCGCCCGCTTCGAAAAGGGCGTCTACCCCGTCTTCCCGCACTTAGGCATGCAGCGCGCTCTTTGGCTCGTGCAGGAATTGGGCTGCGGCACGCCCACGTTCAAACTCTATATCCCCAATTACACCGACAAGCAGGAGATGCCGAGAAGGAAGATCGAGACGACGTATGAAGCCATCGATTCCCTGCTCGGGATTCATGTTCCCAAGGAGGAAGTGAACGGCATTTTGGGCCGCCTCGGCTTTGAGATCTCGGACATGGGTGCCACGTTTACTGCGGCGGTCCCCCTGTGGCGGGAGGATATCGACGGCTGGCCCGACCTCGCCGAGGAGGTCATCCGCATGTACGGCTACGATCACATCGCGCCCACGTTCCTCGAAAATGCCACGGTGACGCACGGCGGCCTTACCCCTGCCCAAAGGGAGGAACTGCACTTCAAGGAGGTGCTTGCCGCGGAGGGCTACTTCGAGGCCTACGGCTATTCCTTCTATTCGCCCAAGGACTTCGACCTTCTGAAACTCCCGCAGGACGCACCCGAGCGTGTTGCCGTGACGGTGAAAAATCCGCTCGGCGAGGATCTCTCCGTCATGCGCACCATCCTCGCGCCCACGATGCTTTCAAACGTCGTCAGGAACGTGAGACGCGGCAACGACAGCGGACGTCTTTTCGAGCTTGCGAACGTGTATCTCGCGGACATGGTACCCCTTGAAAAGCTCCCCGAGGAGCGCACCCACCTCTCGCTCGGGCTGTGGGGCGAGGGCGATTTCTTCGATTTGAAGGGCGCCTTTGAGGCGATCGCGGAGGCCTTCGGGCTCAAATTTACCTATGAGAAGGGGGAGAAACCCTTCTTGCATCCCGGGATCACCGCCATCGTCAAAATGGGGGAGAAGGAGGTCGGCTGGCTGGGCGAACTGCATCCCACGCTCGCGGAGGAATTGGCGCTCGAGCGGCGCGTGTGCCTCGGCGAACTCGACTACAAGGCCATCTCCAAGAAGTTCCGCAAAGGGATCGCGTATCACGCCATCCCCAAGTTCTCCGCAGTGCAGCGCGACCTCGCCGTTGTGGTGGGGGAGGAAGTGACGTGCGCCGCCGTGGAGACGTGCATCCTGCGTGCATGCAAGGCCGCCACGCGCGCCGAACTGTTTGACGTCTACCGCGACGCCCGCATCGGGGCCAAGAAGAAGAGCATGGCCTTCCGCATCACGTTCGCGCCCGACCCCATGTCCGAGAAGGGCCTCGCCGCAGAGACGGTGGACGGCTTTATCGACAAGATCCTTGCTAACCTCAAACACAACCTGAACGCCGAGCTGAGATAGGGCCTTGCGCGGCGGTGAGCGCCGAGGGTCCCTCATACGAAGTCCGATGAAAAGCTCCTCCTTGGGGAGGAGCTGTCACGCGTGAGCGTGACTGAGGTGGGGAATACAACTGTTCTTTCCGCTTTTTATGGGGAAATCCGATTGAATTTTATTAAGGAAGAGCGATCATAGTCCCCACCCCCCTACCCCCCCTCCCCAAGGAGGGGGTATCGCTCATACGGGCTTGGTCGTAGCAAGATTCTTCGCGGATGGGCAGTTCGCTCTCATTCGTACTCTATCGGCTACTTCGCGCTACGCGCTCGTGTCGACCTTAGTAGCGCAATCAGAAGCCTCGGTCGGGCAGAATGACGCTTCGATTGAGCTTGTTCGCTCACCCAAAACCCCTCACCGCCGAAAGGACATCGGCGGAGCTCCCCTTACAGGGGCGCCAAGAGGGCTCATACGCAGTCCTGCGCTCTTGCCTTCCCCTTTGGGGAAGGTGCCCCGTGAGGGGCGGATGAGGTAGGACGCCGAAAGGTCACCCGCGGACATGCCCCCCGCATAGAACGTCAAAAAGGCCACCCCCAATGGAGTGGCCTTGAAATTTTACCTTGAAATTTTGCCCTATCAGCCCGCGTCGGCGAGAGGGCGTTTTTTCTTCTTTTTCAGCTCCGTCTCCAGCTCGGCGCACGTCTCCTCGATCTCCACGTCCGTGTCTTCCAGCGAGACGCCGTCGAGAATGTCTTGCAGGCGGTATTCATGGTTGAGATACTTGATGGTCTGATAGCCGATGACCGTCGTCAGCGCCGCGCTCACGAGCCCCTGCACCGAGGAATCGATAATGGCCGCGATGGCACTTCCCAAAATGGGGATCCCCCGCACGGCCTCGCCCATCGTTCTGACAACGCTCCCACCGATGTTCACGTTGCCCAGCCCGTAGGCGACCAAAGAATTTGCGATGACCTGCACGAAGATCTTGGCAAGTTTGGCGTCGGAGGGGCGGAACCCGTAGAGGAACACGATGTCCTTGATGAGCTGCATGTTGACGACGACGATGAGCGCTGCGTCGATGTGGGCCGTCTGCGAGAGGGCGGAGTAGGCAGCCGACTTCATCGCCCCCTTGAAAATGAGGCTTTTGGCGGACTTCTTCACCGAGCCCCTGTAGAGTTCGGAGAGATTTCTCTTCACGCCCTCCTCGTCGCCCGTCTTCATCGCGATCGCCAGCCTGCCCACGATCTGCGAATCATACCAGCCCACGCCGTCTACGCGGGCCGAGAGGTCGATCATCTTGTCTGCAATGCTGTGGCGGAGCTTCTTGTTGTGCCGCTGTGCCTTGCGCGCCGTGAAGGCGTTGACGTTGGTGACGAAGTACCCCGTTCTCAAAATTTTCACGAGGGGCACGACGAACACGAGGATGTAGATGAGCAGGCAGACCGCCATCATGGCATAGCCCGCGTATTCGTTGATGTCGTATACGCGCAGTGCAAGCAGGGCGAGCATGACGAAGAGGAACACGCCGATGAGGGCCGCGGCGCCCCAGATGAGCAGCTTTGCCCCGCGCACGTTCTGATGCTTGACGTAGCGCTGCTCGTATTCATAGATGGTCATCTTCTGCGCGGAGGAAGAGGGCGTCTCGGGCCGCGGGGCGCTTTCGGGCTCTACGGGCACGATCGCCTGAGATCTTTTCTTCATACGAACCTCCTTGGGGAATGTTCCTGCATTATATCACAAGCGGGCGGGTTTGTAAAGAGGTATCCAAAAGAATTTGTGAGAATGGGGGAGCCCCCTGCGGGACGCACGCGAACGCTTGACTTTTGCGCGCGGGCAGGGTATAATAGGGCCATGAAGAACAAGAAGACGACCGTCTACGAGGATGAATACCGCAAGGAGCAGGAATACCGCAAGAAGCACACCGTCCGCTGCCCGCACTGCAACGCCGAGCTCCTCGACCATATGACGGAGTGCCCCCGCTGTAAGGGCAAGGTGGAGCCCAAGCGCTACCAGCCCCTCTCCGAGGCCAAACTCAAAAAGATCCGCATCATCACTTACTCCATAGGCTTTGCCGTCGCCATCGTCATTTTGGTGCTGTATTTCACCCTTTGGAAGAGCTGAGCCGCGGGGTTTTGGCAATGGCCGAAACGCGGGAAATTTTGGGCTCCATCGAGACATGGGTGGCATGTAAGTCCTGTCTGGTTGGACATCATTGGGACATGGGTGGCCTGTGTGCCCTGCTGAGGCGGGTGGCTTGTGTGCCCCGTCGGAACATGCGGGGCCGCGGAAGGATGCACGGGAGAGCCCGAAAAATGCGCGCGGCCGGATGTAAACTAGATGTAAACCAAATGTTACATGATGGAAAGTATCTGTGACATGATGCGTGGCAAGATGTAAACAAAATGCGGCAGAATGTAAACCGAATGTTACATAGCTCCCCGCGCGGGAACGGCCGGATGTAAACTAAATGTTACATGATGGAAAGGAAATGTTACATTGGTTGCGCAAAAAATGCGCCCCGAAAGCTGGAAAATTCCCTCTCTACGCAGAGTAGAGAGGGATTTTTTTGCAGTAGAACGGCATGAACGGGGGAGAGAAGGGGAAAAATCTGCGGTGGAAACGCGGCAAAAAGCAGTAGGGCGGCGGGAGAAAGGAGTAGGTTGCAATTTCTGCCGCAAGCGGATATCATGGAAGGGAGAGGAGGCAAGATATGCAAGCTGTTGCAGCCCGCAGGGGTTTTTGTTCATTTTACACCAAGGGAGAGGAGATCTTCAATGCCGTGTCGCACATCGTGGGAGGGGCCTTCGGGCTTGCCGCATGGGCGGCCCTGCTCGTCTATGCGCGGGGTGCGGCCCAAACAGTCGCGGTGTGTGCGTTCGGGTTCGGCATCGTCGTCCTATATACGATGAGCGCGCTCTACCACTTTTTGCCGAGCGGGCGGGCCAAGGGGGTCTTCCGCATCTTTGACCACTGCACGATCTATCTGCTGATCGCGGGGACTTACACGCCCTACTGTCTCATCCCGCTCTACGGCACGGCGGTGGGGTGGACGGTATTGGCGTTGCAGTGGGCGTGTGCGGCGGCGGGGATCGTGATGAACGCGATCGCGATGAACAACAAGGCCGTGAAGGGCATTTCGATGGCCCTGTATGTGGTCATGGGGTGGATGGCGCTCGTCTTCCTCGCCCCGCTCTTCCCCGTTGTCACGCCGGCATGCTTTTGGTTACTGCTCGCGGGCGGGATCGCGTACACGGTGGGGATCGCCTTCTTTGCGCTCGGCAAGCGGGTGCGGTATTTCCACGCGGTGTGGCATCTCTTTGTCCTCCTCGGCACGGCCTTACAGTTCGCAAGCATCTTCCTGATGATGTGAAATGGCGGGGTTTGATTGTTGCCCCCGAACTCACGAGAACAAACCCTAAGCCCGTATAAGCGCCCCCTTGGCGCCCAACTCCAATCAAAGCGTCCCGCGCGATCCCCCTCCATGGGAGGGGAGAAGCTCATCCCGCGCGAGCCCCCTCCATGGGAGATGACAACAGAGCCCATGCGCGCGTGCCCCCTCCATGGGAGGGGGGTAGGGGGGTGGGGTGGCGACCGAGCCCGTGTAAACGTCCCCTTGGCGCCCACGCCTGTGCCCCGTCCCTCATTCCGACCGAGGCAAAGCCGAGGGAGTGAATCTTGAGCGACCAAGTGCATTGAAAACATCAGCATTGGCTGATGAGGAAGGATTGTGCCTTTTCGCTCAGGATACGCTCCCCACTCGGCTACGCCTCGGGGTCGGTATGTGGGTCGGACTTCGTATGCGGTCCCCCTTGCCTTCCCTTTTGGGGAAGGTGCCCGTAGGGCGGATGAGGACGGATGAGGACGAAACCCTTTCCCCCCTCGCAAGGGCCTCGGGGTACTTTCCCTTACAGGGACAGCAGGAGGGTGAGCGCCTTCCCTCCCTAAAAGCCCACGGGAGCGCGCCAACTCAAAGGCGCGGCGCGGACGGGGCGCTGCTTGTTCTTTCTCTTTTTCTT